>CAYQPF010000087.1:0-21330 GCA_964419225.1 uncultured Candidatus Cloacimonadota bacterium
CGATATACAAATTTGCCCATGAGATTATCAAAAACACCCTGACAGATTTGTAAAGAATTGATGCAACGATCAACAGCAGTTCTGATAATTGGCCAATAGACAAACAGTCATCAATTGACAGAGCGATATTAAGAATAATTACATGTGAATTATTGAGTACAAAAACAGCACCGGCTGTACTAATCGATGAAGCCATTGAAATAGCAAAGAAATTTAGTTCTGAGAGTTCGAGTAAATTTATTAATGGAGTACTTGATAAGTTAAGCCACAAGATTGATAAGGAATAGAGATTGTCAGATAATTTTTTGAAATGCAGTATAGGTGTAATCGTCTATAATGAAGTCAGTAATATCAGGAGTTTATTAAATTCCTTATTGGATCAGAAGTTAGAAAAGGTCAGCATATCAGAAATTATTGTAGTTTCGAGTGCTTGTACAGACGGGACAGATAATGTTGTGTCAGAATATGCAAAGAAGTATGATTTTATTAAATTGATTCAAGAACCAGCGAGAAACGGTAAATCTGCAGCAATAAATTTATTTCTTAAAGCAGCAAAAGAAGATCTTTTAATAATTGAAAGTGGTGATACCATTCCTCAGTCTGATACTATAGAAAAATTAATTATTCCTTTTACAGATCCCACGATTGGTATGACTGGTGGAAGACCCAGTCCTGTTAATAAAACAGATAATTTCATAGGTTATAGTGTTCATTTATTGTGGAATTTACATCATCGGATGGCTTTACTCTCGCCTAAGTTGGGTGAAATGATAGCATTTAGAAAAGTTTTTTCGGGCATTCCGGCGAAGAGTGCAGTAGATGAAGCAAGTATTGAAGCACTGATCCATGAAAAGGGGTTAAAGTTAAAATATATTCCTAACGCGATAATAATCAATAAAGGACCTGAGACTTTAAAAGAATTTATTAGTCAGAGAAAGCGGATTGCCATCGGTCATCTTTGGTTAAAGAATAATCAGCATTACAAAGTAAGTTCACAAAGCGGGTCGATTTTACTGAAAATAACTATAGCAGAGATAGCGGAAAATCCTGCTCAAATAATAAAGATATTTGGGACTATATTAATAGAGTTTTATAGCCGCTTTTTGGGCTATTGGGATTATAAATACAGGAAGAAAAATCCCTTTACCTGGGAAATTGCCAAATCAACTAAAAAATTAGATTAAAGAGAGAGTAATGTTAGAATTATTACCGAAAATTGTCTTGTTCAATTTAGCAAGAAGATTCTCATTTATCAGAGTAATGCCCATTAATTACACCGTAAGTTTAACCTACCGCTGCAATTCCAAATGTAACACCTGCAACATCTATAAGAAGAAATCTGATCATCTGACAGTTGATGAGTACAGATCAATTTTCAGGAATCTGGGGCATAGTCCATATTGGATAACCTTCAGTGGTGGAGAGCCATTTTTACGGAAAGAAATAGTGGAAATATGCCAGGTTGTTTATGAAGAGTCGAAGCCTGCAATCATCAATATCCCTTCCAATGGAATTTTGAATGATAAGATAGTGGCTATGGTTGAAGAGATCTGCAGAACATGTCCTAAAACACAGATAATAATCAATTTATCAGTAGATGGGATTGGTGAACAGCATGACAAGATCAGAAATGTCCCCAACAACTATGAGTTAGTCATAGATACTTTCCATAAGCTAAAAGCACTGGAATTCTCCAACTTATCAATCGGGATCCATACAGTGATATCCAGGTATAATGTTGACAGTTTTGCCACTATTGCCAATACTTTGATCCAATTAAAGCCAGATTCCTATATAACTGAAATTGCTGAAGAACGAGTTGAATTAGGTACAATCGGAGCTAATATCACCCCAAGCTTAGTTTCTTACAAATCAGCCATAGATTTTTTAATTCACAGAATCAAGAACACAAAATTCAGTCAGGTTAGCCGGATTACTCAGGCATTCAGGATTGAATATTACAATTTAGTCAAGGCTATTTTACGTGATAAAACGCAAGTGATCCCTTGTTATTCAGGTTTGGCATCTGCCCAGATATCTCCTGATGGTGAAATTTGGTCATGCTGTATAAAGGCCAAATCTTTAGGAAATTTAAGGGATGAGAACTATAATTTTAGAAAGATCTGGTTTTCCTCATCTTTAAAAAAAGAAAGAGAATCGGTTAAGAATAAGGAATGTTATTGTCCTTTAGCTAATGCATCATATACCAACATGTTGTTGGATATACCGACATTGTTCAGAGTATTTTACCGCAGTTTTATGAAGTGGTGGACCTAATTATGTTAAAAATCACATCCTGTTCCGCATCATATCAGAGCAATTTGTTTTACTCAGACAGTTCAGAATCCAAAGATACTCAGATCATACTTATGACACACAATTTGGAGTCTTCTGATTTTTTAACAAAATTGAATGAGAATGTAGTAAACAGATTGAAAGAGATAGATCTTGATTTAGTACATGAAAAAAATGTCGCGGAGACTTTTGAAAGCTTTTTCACTCAGATGAACTGGTTTATTAATTCTCAGTTCAAGAATGCCAGATCAATTGATATTGGAATTTCCTTAGCACTTTTAATAGTAATTAAGGATACCATATTTATATACCAGTTTGGTAGATTATTATGTGGAATTATAAAAAAGGATAAAATGGAATCTTTGGGACAGGAATGGAAGAATTTTAATGTAAAATCCCGGGAAGATTTAAGGTTATTAGGTGGAAAAGGTGAAGAAATCTATCCGAAGCCAATTCAGTTTAAGTTAGGTAAGGATGATTATTTTTTATTAGTACCATCATCACATAGTGAATATTTTGTAATGGATCAACCTGATATTCATAATTTTAAAGACAGAATTATCAATAATTATGTAAAGAATCCTTTTTCCTTTTGTATTGTAGAACACACAAATAAAGCAGTTTCCAAAAGTATTTTCGCAAAACTGAAATTTAGGATCAGTGCTATTTTGATGTTTGCTCTGATCATCTTCTCTGCAGTTTATGTCTTTAAAGGAAATAATCAAGTGGAAGATGCGATTCAGGTAAAAAAAGAATTTGTGGATCAGACATTGAAAAATATCAGTTTGGAAAAAATACCAGAAGCTTTGCAGATAAATTATGAGAAGATGATGAATCCATCCAAGGATATCAGTTTGTTTAAAGAGTGGTCCACTAATATTAATTTTAGGATAACTGAGAATCCTTCATTCGATTTGAACAACATTTATCTGATTTCATATGATAAATTAATTGTTTTTGATAAGAAAAATCTCAGGAGTCAATGGAAGAAAAACCTGGGTGTCACAATAGATGATTTGGTACTAATTGATGGGAATTTGATGCTGGCTATATGTTCCAATAATCGTACCTACTGTTTAAAGAGAGACACGGGTGATATTGTTTGGGAACAACCACATAATATGGTTTCTGAACCAGATTCCTGTAATTATCTTTTACCCAAACAAATCACTTTGGATCAAGACAGAAGGTTGAATGCAAGCTTAGTATTGTACCCGACAAAAAACAAAGTTTACCTGATTGAGAATACAAAAGGGAATATTAAGTGTTTTTATAGTTCCACAGAAAATATATCTTTTATAAGCGATTATGATGTTGTTGATAAGAGTTTTTACTTAGTTGAGAAAACTAAGTTAACTAAAATAAAACTGAATATCTTGAATTTATAGCCGAAGAATATTAAAATGTAGTAATTTATTGGAGGCAAAGAGTGAAATTTATATTGTTAATAACTCTCCTAATTTTGGGAATTGATTTATTTATTAACAATAGTGCCATCATAAATAGACTTAAATACATGAATATAGAGTATCTCATTTTTTATAAGATCTTTGTTATTGCCGTAGCCATATTGTCAATTGCTTTGTTGATTCAGGTTCTAACAGCTTCTTTTCATTATTATGAGAACAAAAGAAAAGAAAATGAAAACGATAAAGACGATCATAATTTATAATATCTCATAAAATCCCAAGCTTCTAAATTAAATACATACCTTTCTTGACATATTTCCCTGAATATTTTTAATGCTTAAAAAAATAATTAAGGAGAATTGTATGCCTTATATTTCCATTACAGAGAACGAGAGATTGGAAATGTTAGCGGAGATCGGAGTCAGTTCTTTCGAAGATTTGATATCCAATATTCCGACATCAGTTCGTTTAAGGGAACTTTTAAAGTTAGACGCACCTATGTCTGAAATTGAGATAACCAAAAAGGTAAATCTTCTAGCCAAGAAAAACTCCTCTGTTAATGAATTTAACTCCTTTTTAGGAGGCGGTATTTATGATCATTATATACCAGCTGCAGTAGATCATATTTTATTAAGACCAGAATTCCATACAGCTTACACCCCTTATCAGGCGGAAGTAAGTCAAGGCACTTTACAGGCCATTTATGAGTATCAAACGATGATATGCGAATTAACAGGTATGGACATATCTAATGCCGGGATGTATGATGGAGCTTCAGCAGCTGCAGAAGCTATTCTAATGGCAGTCCGAAAGACCAAATTCAATAAAGTCATTGTAAGCAAAACCCTAAATCCCCATTATTTAGATGTAATTAAATCATATTGTGAGGGAATAGGAACAGAAATATTATATGCTGAAGAAAAAGACGGAGTTACAGATGCAGCTCACTTAACTTCAATAATTGATGATAAGACAGCTTGTGTATTGATTCAAACTCCAAACTATTACGGCAATTTAGAAAACATGTTTGAATTGGAAAAGGTCATTAAAGCATATAAGAAGACTCTTTTTGTAGCAGCAACAGACCCGATTTCATTAGCTTTGATCAACTCACCTCAAGAGTATAATGCTGATATAGTGATTGGAGAAGGACAGGCAATGGGAAATCATCAGGCTTTTGGCGGTCCTTTATTCGGATTCTTTGCCACTAAGAATGATCTGGCCAGAATGATGCCGGGAAGAATTGTAGGTGCTACTGTTGATACTGATGGAAAAAGAGCATACTGCCTGACTTTACAAGCGCGTGAGCAGCATATCCGCAGAGAAAAAGCCACTTCCAATATTTGTTCAAATGAGGCCTTGTGTACACTTGCGGCTACTGTTTATCTTTGTTTATTAGGTAAAGATGGATTGATTCAGGTTGCTAAATTATCTATGGGCAAAGCACATTATCTGGCCCAGGAATTATGTAAAATTGAAGGAATTTCCATGCAATTCCAGTCACCTTTCTTCAAAGAATTTGTTGTTAAACTTCCTCTTGAGGCTGATGCTTTGATTAAGAAAATGCATGAAAAAGCAATATTTCCGGGCATAAGTCTTCGAGAACATAATATGCCGAATTCATTACTAATAGCAGTTACCGAGAAAAAGGCAAAAAGTGAGATGGATCAGTTTATCACAGCTCTGAAGGAGGTATTACATGGCTAAGACAATATTTGAAAAACATTCAACAGGAAGAAAGGGTTGTACTTTACCCGGTATGGATGTTGAATTTGATTTCAACAGCTGTATTCCGACAAGTTTTCAACGAAAGACAGAGGCAAAACTACCCGAAATAAGTGAATTAGATGTTATGCGGCATTTTATAGAGTTAGGAAATTTAAATCATTTCATTGAAAAGGGTTTTTATCCTCTGGGTTCCTGCACGATGAAATATAATCCCAAATTACATGAAACATTAGTTAGAAATCAGGGATTTTTGGAGATTCATCCCGAACAACCTCAGGAAAGTGTTCAGGGAGCTTTAGAAATTCTTTATGAACTTCAGGCTGATCTGTCTGAGATTTCAGGATTTAAAGGAATTTCATTACAACCAGTTGCCGGGGCTCATGGCGAGTTTGCCGGATTGAAAGTAATGCATGCCTATCATAAAGCCAAGGGAAATCATCATAAAACCAAGATTATTCTTCCCGACTCTGCTCATGGTACGAATCCCGCGAGTGTAGCTTTGAATGGTTTTGAAGTTGTAGAGATCAAATCGAATGATCGTGGTATGGTAGATTTAGAAGCTTTAAGAGCAGTAATTGATGATAATGTAGCCGGTTTTATGCTTACGAATCCCAACACTGTAGGAATTTTTGAAGGTCAAATTGCAGAAATATCAGAGTTAATTCACAGTGTAGATGGGTTGATGTATATGGATGGAGCTAATTTGAATGCCCTCTTGGGAATAGTCAAACCAGGATTAATCGGTTTTGATGTGATGCATTTCAATTTGCATAAGACATTCAGTACACCTCACGGTGGAGGTGGTCCAGGTTCCGGCCCGATTGGAGTCAGGGAGGCTTTAATTCCCTTCCTGCCTGTACCATTTATTAACAAGAAAGAAGGAAAGTTTGTCCTTGATTTTAACAATAAGCAAAGTATAGGACATGTTCACTCTTATTATGGTAATTTTGCTGTGAATGTTAGAGCTTATATTTACATAAAAATGCTTGGAGCCATTGGATTAAAAAGAGTTTCCGAGTATGCCATCATTAATGCTAATTATATTATGCGTAAGTTGGAAAAATATTACGAAATGCCATATAAGAATGAGCATTCTATGCATGAATTTGTTGCAAGTGGTGATATTCAGAAAGAAAAGTATGGTGTACGTACGTTGGATATAGCCAAGAGGCTTTTAGATAAAGGGTTCCATGCACCAACAATCTATTTCCCTCTGATTGTCCATGAAGCCTTTATGGTTGAACCTACTGAAACTGAGACTAAGCAAATCCTGGATGATTTTATTCAGGCAATGATCGAGATAAGTCATGAATGTGAAGATAATGTAGCATTAGTAACCGGAGCACCGCAGAATACACCTGTAAAAAGGGTTGATGATGTAAAAGCAGTCAAAGATCTGAATACAAAATTCGAATGGTAAAATATCAAAGAGGGAGCCTATGGTTCCCTCTTTTTTTATTTTGGCGTTGCCTATTTCAGATTAATCTAATAATAATGCATATGGTTCCAGAATCTTTTCATTTCTGAAGCCTGCAGACCTATACAATTTTGCAACAGCTTCACACCCGCTGCTTACATAAACTACTTCAGCTCCCTTATTCTTTATCATTTGCAATGCTTTATTAATAAGTACTGTAGCCAAGCCTTTTCTCCTGAATTCCGGGACTGTTCCTACCGGCTCCAAATAACCTGTTTGTGTTTCCGGATCATACCATACAGTACAAAAAGTCAGGACATTGTTTAGGAAATCAGTCACAACCAGATCCAGCTCTGCCTCAAACAATGGACATTTCTGAACATTGTTGTACCACTCCCATCTTGTATAATTTTCTTCAGCCTCATTCGGATGGAATACCCGCCAACCAGCTAAACTTCTTGATTCCAAAGATACTCCATCAGCCATTGATTTGATCTGAAATTCCGGATCTAAATCCTTTGCAGAAAAATCTCCTTCTAAGTTGTGTTTAAAAATTATCTCCTGAATATTATTAATTCTGTTGTATGCCTGAAATTCAAATGCTTTTAGCACCATATCGTCTGTGTTCTGCACCCAGAAACATATCTTTCTGCCAATTTCCGGAATTTCCCTGTATAAATTCTTCTCAGATTTATCCAAAATGGCATGGATCAACTCCCAATCATAATAATCAGGATGAATACTTATATGACAATTCCCCGGTCCCTCTGCATTCGCCAAAGCAACTATTTTGCCTTCTTCATTTCTCCACACTAATATCTGATTCAGAAAATCCTGCTCCAGACAATTAGCAAAAACATGCCAGCGACAATAATCCAACCTGGCAACCGGCCAATTATACCTTTCTTTCACATTTAATCTATGTAATTCTGTCAAAAAAACTCTGACCTCTGCATACTCTTTTTCATCTTTCAATTTTGAAAATGTTATCGCTTGCATTAATCCCCCTTATTTCATAATAGAATCTCTATTCCTGTTTTTAGTCAACAATTTTGAACGATCTCATTTTTTTTCGCTAAAACTAACTCTCGCAACCCTATCCTAAATCCTTTCCCTTGAAAAGGGCAAGGACTTATCAAAATAAACTTTGCTTTTTAATCTGCACAGAAATCAGTATCAGCAAATTACATCACCTGTTTTCACTCCCTTCCCTTATTAAAAGGGAAGGGTCGGGGATGGGTTGTCGAAATCTCTCTCCCCACCAACTTTCAACTCTCAACTCTCAACTAAATAAATCCCCGGCCAAAGTTTTGGGGCTTCAGCCGGGAACAACAAATGCCAAACGGGATGCCTGACATCTGGGATTGTTAGGAGAGAGTTTGCCAAACCCGCGAATCGGGTTTTCTATTCTTCCTTTTGGGAAAATTCTATTTCTTTCTTTTCACCAAAACCAAATTTAGCTTTGATACCTTCCACAATCGTATAAACAACCGGAACCAAAACAAGAGTTAACAAGGTTGATGAAATCAAAGCACCAATAACTACTATCGCTAATCCTTTCCTCATATCCGCACCGGAACCACTGCTCATAGCTATCGGCAACATACCGAATACCATAGTCATGGTTGTCATGATAATCGGTCGAAGCCTGACCGGGCCTGCTTCCAATAATGCTGAGACTATATCTCTACCACGTTTTCGCAAAGTATTGGTATAATCCACCAGAAGGATTGCATTCTTGGATACCAACCCCATCGACAGAATGATCCCTATCATTGAGAACACATTCAAAGTCTCATGTGTAACGGCCAGTGCATAAAGTCCACCCACCAAAGCTACCGGCAATGAGAACATAATTATAAATGGATATGTATATGACTCAAACAAACTGACCATGATCATATAGACAAATAACACCGCAAAAAGTAGGGCAATACCCAGATCATTGTTCATATCACTCTGACTCTGAAAATCTCCTGCAAAAAAGATCGACACTCCCGGAGGAAATTTAACTTTAGCAAGTCCTTTATCTATTCCTGCCTTGATCTGTCCTGTAGGCAGCGTATTATTCGCCATCACTGTTATAACCCGGGATTTATCTTTACGGGAGATCATGTTCGGTCCTATTCCAAAGAATACATCTGCCACCTGTTCAAGACGGATCTGTTCTCCTTTATGATTTGTGATCAGAATATTCTTCACATTATCCGGATTGGTTCTGTATTTCTTATCCAAAATAACTTTCAGATCATACTCAGTATCACCCTCTTTGAATTTTGTATCTTTATTCCCTTCCAAAGCATTTCTTAAAATTCCACCTACTTCGCCTACTGTAGTCTGATAATATGCACACCTTTCCCGGTTGATCTTAACCTGAACTTCAGGCTTGCCGGATTCCCAGGTCGTACTCACATCTCTGGTGCCAGGTACAGCCTCCACTACCTTCTTCAAAATCTCGGAAGAAATAATTAAGTCTTCCATATTGGTACCCTTTAATTCAATTTGTAAGGGTTTATCCTCGGATGCACCAAAAATACCGATGATCCCAATATTTGATTTCAGGCCCGGAATCTTTCCTAATTCCTTTAACAGTTCACTGATCACATCATTGGTTGGTTTTCTCTTTTTCAATTCAATCAGATTTACCTGGATCTGACTTATATCCGATCTGTTGGATCCACCCCAGGGTTCTTCTTTTCTTCCTACTATCGTATAATAAGATTTTACATCTGCACGGGCTACCAGTATTTGCTCTACCTTCCGGGTAATTGCATCATTTTCTTCTATTCCTGTTCCTTTGGCAAATTCCAGATTTATCGCAAATTCTCCTCTATCAGGATTATGCATGAATTCTGTTCCGACAAAACCCATTCCCACCAAGACAAAACTGCTGATCAAAGCTAAAAAACTGATCATGATCACCAAAAACTTATGCCTGAGTGCACTTTCCAATACACTCCTATAACCTCTGCTCATCTTTTCTTCAAACCGATCAAACCACATTGTAAATCTGTGTAACCAGCTGTCTTTCTCAAATTTACCTAGCTTTGACCATCTCGATGCCAAAAGTGGAGTCAATGTAAAAGATACAAACAGGGATACTAAGGTTGCTGTTACAATCGTCAAACCAAATTCCCGGAATATTTTACCTACTATACCACTTACCATCGCAATCGGAAAGAATACCACCACATCCACAAGAGTGATCGCTATGGCAGCCATACCTATCTCGCTACGCCCGTTTATTGCTGCATCATACTGATTCTCACCCTTTTTCAAATGCCGATGGATGTTCTCCAATACCACGATCGAGTCATCCACCAATATTCCTATGACCAGTGTCATCGCCATCATCGTCATCAAATTTATTGAAAACCCTAATATATTCATCATAATGAAAGTTGTCACTATTGAGGTAGGAATTGATAATAAAACTATCAAGGAACTCTTGATGTTATGTAAGAAGATAAAAAGAATAAACGCCACCATCAATACGGCCATAAACAAATCTTTCTTCACACTCTTTATAGCATCTTTTGTAAAATTCGTAATATCAACAGCTATGGTAAATTTCAATTCATTTTGAGAAAATTCTTTCTCCATCTGAATGAAAACCTGTCTGATTTTAGCACTGGTTTTCACCGCATTTGCATCTGATGCTTTCTGAATAATCACACCAATTGCACTATCACCATTAAAGCGGGAAAAAGTAAATTCTTCATTTGAAGTATCCTTTATGGTGGCTACATCTTTCAAATAAATCGTACCACTTGGATTATTCACCAAAATCAAATTCTCCACTTCACTCAATGCTTGAAACTTACCAGCTACCCGGACAGTATATTTCCTGTCTTTCTGCTGTATTGATCCCGTAGGAAAATCCAGATTCTCTAATGTAAGTGCCTGAGATACCTGCTGAATCGATAAATTATAATGTCTTAATTTCTCATTATCAACTTCAACTCTGATCTCTCTCTGCTTTCCGCCTACCAATTCCACTACGGATACACCTTCTATCTGCTCAAGCCTGGGCTTGATGGTGTCTTTCATGAATTGATAAAATCTCTGCGGTTCCATCTTTGATCTGGATGCCACACGCAGAATAGGAAAGGAATTTATATCTACTTTATTGATCTCCGGCTCTTTTACTCCATCTGGGAATGTTGATCTGATCTGGCTCATCTTCCGCTCTACATCATTCAACACATTACCCACATTCGCACTCATCTGAAACTCTAACATACAAAAAGAAAAATTCTCAGATGAATATGTTCTGATTGATTTCAATCCATTTATTGATGATAATGCCTCTTCAATCGGTTTGGATATCTGATTCTCTATCTCCTGAGGTCCTGCTCCCGGATAGGCTGTCGCTACCATTACCATCGGCCAGTCCATCTTCGGCAATAGATCAACTCCCATTCTCGAATAGGAAAACATACCAAATACCGCTAAAGCTGCAAATATCATCGCCATGAAGGCCGGACGCTTTATTGCAAGTTCAGTTAATTTCATTTACTTTGCTCCCAACTGAATTAATGATCCGTCTGTGATCTGTTCTTTGCCGACTGTGATAACTTTATCTGTTACACTGATCCCGGCCAATATCTCATATTTTTCCTGATTATATAATCCTATATCTACTTTCTTCATACTTGCTTTCTTACCCTCAGCGACATAAACAAAATACTCATTGTTCACTACTGTGATCGCTTTCTGAGGTACCAACATCGTATTCGTTCTCTTCTCAGTTGTAATGATACAACGGGCAAACATCCCTGATTTGATCTCTGTATTACCCTGCCTGCTCATCAACACTTCCACTGGATAACTCGTTCCCTCTTTTTCCGGTGCTAACCCAACAGAAAGAACCTTTCCACTGAAAACCTTCCCAGCTACCGCATCTACCATTACCTGTACACTCTGGCCTGCCCTCAGCTTCGCAATACTGTTCTCCGGTACACTGAATTTCAATTTGAACTCACTGTCATCCACGATCTTCGCTATCTCCACTCCGGGTGCTACTGTCTGACCTAAATTCACTTCCTTCGTTGCTATTCTGCCATTGATGGTCGCTTTAATGAATGTGTCTGAATATTGCTTATCCGCTACTTTCAAACCAGCTTGTGCCGCTTTCATCTGAGCAAAAGCTGCTTTAACATTCAACTGCGATAATTCCAAATTATCCTTCGTAGCTACCTTATCATTATATAATCTCTCGATTCTCACCAAATCTTTCTGTGCCTTTTCATAATTAGTCTCTGCCGTCATTACCTGTGCTTTCGCCTGCTCTACTCCGGCTTCCTGTTGACTGTTCTCCACCTGTACCAAGGCCTGTCCTACTTTACATACCTGACCGGGTGTAAACAATACCTTTTCCACTACTCCACCCGTCTGAGACATGATCGTCGCCTGTTCCCGGCCTTCTAAATTCCCGCTGTATGCTATATTCGCTTCAATATCACCCTTGATTACATCTGCGGTTACTACTGAAACAGGTATATTCAAATCCTGCTGCTTCTTCATCTGCTTCTTACTGCCCATTATCAAATAGACAAAAAGCAATACTACTATCACCAACAAGCTAAATGCTAATTTCTTATTGCGTGTCATGATTTCTCCTGTGATCCTTTATTTTAAAATCTGTAAGCCAATACTCTTATTATACTTCGCTTTGGCTAATAATACGTTGAAATAATTTACTATCAAATTAGTCCGGCTCGAATCCAACAAATTTTTGGCGTCTGTTAAATTGATGAAAGCTGCCAACTCATTCTCATACTGCTTCTTGACCATATTATAATTCGAAAGTGCTGTCTGATAAGTCTTCTGAGCTACTTCAAACTGATTCAGATTATGCTTCAAATCCAAGTAATTGTTCCGCACTTCCAACTCCATCATATGCTTCACATTCTGACTCGTCTTCTCCATCTGCTTCACATTCGCATTCATCTCGATTACTTTCGCTGTACTGCCCAACCCAGAAAACAAATTCCAACTCAACATCGCAGTTATGCTCCAGTAATCATTCCCGGAATTATACTTGAAATCATCCTTCCGATAACCGTAATCTCCAATAGCTGTCAAAGTAGGCATAAAATCCGCACTCGCTATTCCTCGTACAGATTTCATCGCATTTACTCCAGATTCGGTTTGCTTGATTTCAGGACTATAATTCAAAGCTAATTTCACTGCCTCTTCCAAAGTTTCCTCAACCTTGATCTCATCCTTTAAATTCAGATTTACTAAATAATTCGACGACAATGAATCTGTCTGAACATCTGTGGACATATCCCGATTTAAAACAGAATTGAAATAATTCCTACTCAATTTGAACTGGTTTTCAGCTTCTTTCAACTCCTGTTCCCCAGTCATTAAACCAACCTGAGCCCGTAACAAATCTGTCTCAGGCACTTTCTCCACCTGATACAACTTCGAGGTCACATAATGATTTTCCTTCGCCAATTCCAAAGACGTCTTCTTCATCTCCACTAACTGGGCTGTCTTCATGCAATTGTAATATGCTTCTATTATGCTGTATTCAACTGCTTTTACCTTGGCCTGATATTCATATTCATCTGCACTCGTCGTACTCTTCTGCATCCGGTAATTGTAATATACCGCAGGATTAAAGATCGGCTGTACTAACTCTAATTTCGTCTCCGTACTCTTCTTCTCTGCAAGTACCAATTCTTGTTCCCCTAAAGGAATACTGGCACCCTCATTAATCTCCGTATAACGTGAACTGAAATCCAATTTCGGCAGATAATTGGAAAAAGCCTGATACTTCTTTGCCTTGGAAGCCATCAACTTCTTGCTCTGAATCTGTAACTCCAAATTGTTACTGATCCCTTCCCGTAAATAATCCTTCAAATATTGACTGCTGATCTCTGCCTGAAGTAGTCCACTACTCAAAATAACTGCAGCAATCAAACACACTAATCGTCTCATTTAGTCTCCTTCTTACTTGACCCTGATGCGGTCAATGATCGCATCCCATAAATTTCTTAACATCTTCTCGTAATCCATGACCTCAAACATCGCCAAAGGTGTATCCAAATTCTTGAACTGATCTACCATCGGCGGTTGCAAATGACATGTTTTTATGTGGTCTATCATACTGATCATTCCATTGGAACTCGCCCATATCGTTATCCCTACTTCCATCGGATTTGTGTCCTTCTTGTAAAGTCCCAGATCTATGCCTTCCTGTATTACTTCCTTGACCTTGTCCCAAATCCTCTGACCATTCTTAATCGCTTCAAACTGCATTTCAGATAAAAAACAATCCTTCTCTGTATGATTATCAAAATGATTCATCATCTTGAACTCCTGCGGATGCTTCTTGTAAAACTCCAAATAGGCTTCCCCAATTGACTGAGTTTTCATCTCGTAGGTCGCACATCCCTTCACATTCTTCTCTATCAGTCTGATGAATTTATTCATGATCTCTATGATGATCGTAAAAAACAGATCTTCCTTACTCTTAAAATACAAATATAAAGTCCCCTTACTTAACTCACATACATCTGCTATTTCATCCATTGTGGTGTTGACCAACCCCTTCTTGATGAAGATCTTCTCTGCAGCTTTGAGGATCTGCTTTCTTCTCAGCTCTTTCTCTCTCAGCTTGCGTTCTGCGGTACCCATCATTTACCTCCAAATTACTAAATATACTAATTGTCTGACAACTGACCGATAGTCATTATTTTGTCAATAATTTTTTTAATATTTATTGGTTATTTCTTCAGAAGCTAGTCATAATCATACCGCTCGAGCATTTTAACCCGGATTGTGCAGTAGAGGTTTGCAATCGAACGAGGTTATATAATAAATATATGGTGAGTGAGATTGTAAGCCTTCAAATTCACTAGTTTCAGCCAGATTGTAAAGATTCTACTGCACAGTTCGGGTTTAATACTAAAAGTCATGACTGTGGATAAATTTTTAAATGAAGTTTTATTATATAATCAGTTGTATTTAGAATAGTGAATTAATAAACCAGAACTGTACAGTAGTTGGGTTGACTGGTTGCTTAATCCTTTCCCCCACTGCCCTCAGACGACTGCACAATGCCTACTCTAGCCTTAGTACTTGCCTGCGGGTTTCAATAACGTTGTCTGGCTTTTTCACCCCTTCCCTTAATAAAAGGGAAGGGACGGGGATGGGTTGTCCCCACTGGCACCTGATACCTGGCACCTGACACCTTCTTGTGTCCGTGGTCGTCTGTGTAAGTCAGTGTCAGTCCGTGTCTGTCTATGTAATTGCTCCGAAAATGTCTCTGCTTGCTTGTCCAATCCTCAATCCTTAACACTCAATCCCTTGCTGAAGCACTTAATCCTTTCCCCACTGCCTTCTGCCGACTGTACACTGCCTACTGATTGCAACTATTTAACATTCTGGCTTATTTTCGCAATTATTGTGTCTTTATCAATTTTTTTTGTACAGGCATACCAATCATAACATTTGTCATCATCTTTGCCCCCAATATTATCTTTAATGGCACCAATCGAACCAGCCGGATGTACTACAACTTCCTCTCCTGGTAGCCAGTTGGCCGGGGTAGCCACAGAAAATGCATCAGAAGTTTGTAAAGCAACAATGATTCTCAGTAACTCATCAAAATTCCTGCCCAAACAAAGTGGATAATAAATAATTGTCCGGATGATTCCACGAGGATCTATAACAAAGACAGCTCGCACAGGTTTAGTTGTACTTTCCTCAGGTTGGATCATTCCATATTTTTTGGCTACTTCCAAACTTACATCTTCTATCAATGGAAAATTAACTTCCACGTTTTTCATACCTCTAAATTCTATTTTCTTTTTAATGATTTCCAGCCAGGACAACTGGGTGTGAATAGCATCAATCGAGAGACCAACAAGTTTGCAATTATATTTGGCAAACTCTTCTTCCATCGATGCAAAAGTAAGAAATTCTGAGACACAAACAGGTGTAAAATCTCCAGGATTACTGAATAATATTACCCAGCTCCCGGCAAATTTATCGGGAAAAGCAATCTCTCCTTGTGTGGATACTGCATTGAAACTTGGTGCTTTATCTCCAATTTTGGGTGAAGCAGGTATGTGTTCCGCGATAATGTGTTGCATAAATAGCCTCCTATATAAAAGATAATATATATTTTCAAAAACACAAAACATAAAATTATTGATAAGCAAAATCGCTTAAATATCTATAACATATTTCAACCGATTAATTCCTTCTCCCCCTCTTCTCTTCTCTTCACTGATACCTGACACCTGGCACCTGACGACTATATATTGTCCATTTAGTCCATAAAGTCCATATTGTCCATTGGGACCATCAGTACTCTGCCAAAAAATGAAAGAATTTCAGTTGTAAAGTGCTCTCCCATCAGGTCCAAAAAAACCTCCGGAATTAATTCCGGAGGCATTCTTTGTTTAACTATATTCCTTAAGATTTCCTCTTAATTGGTTTTCTTCAAATTCACTGAGAAATAGAATATTCAAATATTCAACTTCTCAAATATGCTGCTTACTAAAACTACTTAAAGAACATATCATGTGATTATTGGTCTGAGACTATCAACACCTGGAATATGATATCTGAACCATATGCCGGACGCTAGACCTACTTTAAGATAATCATTTTTCTGGTTTGACTTGCTGTCGGTGAGGTAAGCTTATAGAAATATACACCGCTTCCGCAAAGGTTGCCCTTGTTGTCTTTACCGTTCCAGGTCAAAGTATGCGTCCCTTCATTTACTGAGAAAGTTTTTACATTCTGACCAAGAATATTGAATATATTTACTGTAGCCGTAGTCCCGGTTTTAACTCTCACA
The DNA here is from genome assembly GCA_964419225.1 of uncultured Candidatus Cloacimonadota bacterium. GTDB lineage: Bacteria > Cloacimonadota > Cloacimonadia > Cloacimonadales > CAYQPF01 > CAYQPF01. The sequence continues at coordinate 16,673 of CAYQPF010000087.1, forward strand.
TTAATATTGGTCTTGTCGTTCACACGGAATGGATTTGGATAATTACTGTCCATTGCTGTCTCCTGCAGAGCAGGTTCAACAGGATTATCGCTTAATGTTGCGGATAAAGGTCCATAAAGACTGTTGCTACCACTAAAATCAACGCCTTCTAACCAATAATAATAAGTATTCCCTACTTCAACTTCGTTATCGATAAATTGATAGGTTTGCATTGTTGAACTATTATTAGCTGAAATCACAGATTGAGTAAGTTTAGTGGCAGTTGCATAACTCGATTCACTATTCCGATAAATATTATAACCTAACATTCCTGATTCACTCTGAGTTACCCAGGTAAGATTAACATAATTTTCAGCTGTTAATACTGCGGTGAAAGCTGACAGTTCTACAGGTAAGTTGGTATCTACACCTAATGTGTAGATATCATAATTGGAGTGGCTCCGATAATCCATCCAGGCATAACCAGCTTCAAAAGCTGTTTTATAAGTAATCATTGGATGTTCCTGATTGTCAACTTCTGTACAAATTCCGTATCCTCCGACTGCTCCACCACCAACAATTCCACCACCGGCATCCAAATGTTGACCGTAAATATCATATCCATTTGCCACTAAATTACGTCCGTCCTGCCAAACAATGATTGCACCGCCTAAACCATCTGCCACTGCTTGTGGATACATTTGATTTGAACCTTGAATTATGCAAACAGGAACAGCTGTTGCAGCATTCCATCCTATTGTAAATGATGTGGTTCCGGATATTTTTTGAGCATAGATATCATAGTTTGTATCACTTCTAAAATCCTGCCATACAATGATTGCAGAATTAAGACCCGCTCTTACTATCACAGGATTTATCTGATCAAAGGCTTGAGCAGTAGTTAATAATACTCCGTTAGCTGTCCAGCTAATAGCATTTTCATAAACACGTTGAGCATAGACATTATACTGAGTACTGTTAATTTTGTCCTGCCATACTATTATTGCACTTCCTACTCCATCATTAATCAGTTTTTGATTGGTTTGTTCATAAGCAGCTATACATATAGGTACTCCACCACCCTGCCATAAAATTGAACATGTTGCGTTAACTCGTTGGGCATAAATATCCCAGCCCTGTACAGTAGGATACAGCTGCTGATAAGTAATTATTGCTCCACCTGTTCCATCTTCACAAATCTCAGGGTTCTTCTGTTCACTGGTATCTGTAAGTAATGTTCCGTTAAATGTTCCGGTATATCCTCCGGCTGCATTAATATGCTGAATATAAATATTACCTTCTCCAGCTCTGCTATCACTCCAGGTTACATATGCACCTTCTGCTCCATCTGTAGCAAGCTTTGGACTAGATTGACTAAATGTATTTGCACACACTTCAAGACCATTTACTGTCCAATCCATTGAACCTATGGAAGTCAATCTCTGTACATAAATGTCATCATTACCACCTCTGGAATCCTGCCAGCCTACTATAGCTCCGCCAACACCGTCACTCACCATAGATAACTCACTTGTCGGACTGGGATCTGTTGCTACAAGAATACCATTTAAACCCCACAACATGGTTCCTGTGGGACTTACTCTTTGAGCATAAACACGATAATTGCCTGTTCTGGCATCCATCCAGGCTACTATGGCACCACCGGCACCATCAGTTACTATTACCTGGGAAATTTGATTCAAAGGTGCATTTACAACCGCTGTACACGGTAAGACATCTTGGGCCCAGATACTGATGCTGGCTAGAACAAGGATAATAAGAAAAATTGGCTTACACACGTTTTCCTCCTATGGAAGTCGTTTTTGTCAAGAAATCGTACAAATAGATTAAACAATTTTTACTTGTACTTACCTAAGGAATATAACTATAGTATAACCTGTTTGACCCACGATGTCAAAAATTTTAATAGTATTTTACTGTCAAAATATTTTTTTACACAGTTGATGATAATACTCAGTAGATCAAAGCTAAAAGATTGTTATTTAATGTATTATAATTCTTTTTAAGTGATTTATTCTTCATAATATGCCTTCAATTTATTCTACTTTTTTTGTCTATTTTTCTCTCTTTTTCACCTTTTCGTTACCTGCTGTTTCCTTTAAATTGATATAGAGACAGGGCATGCCCTGTCTCTACCATAAGCACCAACAAATCCTCAATCCTTGTCACTATTGTCCATGTAGTCCATAAAGTCTATACTGTCCATATAGTCCATCTCTTTCCCTAAATGTCAATTTCTCCCAACTCTCAACTTTCAAAAACCCTCCCCAGCTGCCGACTGCCAGCTATTCAAAAATATAATTTGCTTTTCGTCCAAAAAAACTTTATATTATTAAGTGACAAGGTTACTTTTAGTGCTTCTCTCAGATGCTCTTGAAAGTCTATTATCTGGTGTTTGTGAATTTTATGAAATGAATTCCAACTTGATCATCCTTAATTTAAATCTGTCAATAGTGACTTGATTATGGTCCAAAGAAATTTATCCAAATCCTTTTCACCAGAATATCATCCCACAATGACACTCGGTATTCCTCAAGGTTGAGGCGGATACCCAAAAAAAATCATTCAACCTCCACTCCTCGCTATAAATGTTTTTAGAAACGAGGTTCCTAACAAACGCGTGAGTCTCTGCTGTCAAAGAAAGCCGTAAACTCACCGAAGGGGTGCTACCATGAAATCAACTATTTTTTTCGCCATGTTGGCTTTAACGCTGTTTACTTTTAGCAATGCCAACGCACAGTATGTCAGTCCCGATTGGAGTTATGGTCTTGAATATGGCTCAGCTTTGGGAGACAATCAGGGCAACCTTGAAGAATATGTTCCCCAATACCGTGCTCAAATTCAAATGAGAATTTCCCCACAAATTCAATCTCAGGTAGGCTTGGGATATTTCAGACTGCGTGCCAGATCAACAGGGTACTACGAAACTCAGACACTCGCCAGCGATATCAGGTTTCTCTTTAGACCTTTTAAACTGAAACAAATGCTTCCTTACATCTATGCAGGTGGCGGTGTAACTAAAGACATGAGTACAGGCAGCACAAATTACCTGGCTATGATCCCTGTAGGGATGGGTATCCAAACCAAACTTGCTTCACAGTTAATGCTGGAATTCAACGCAGGTTATCATTTAGTTCTTTCTGACAAATTGGATGGCCTCGCCAGAACTACTGAAATGAACAGATTCACAAGGGACAAACATGACGGTTATTACACTATTATGGTCGGTATTTCTTATTGCAAAGCTCCCAAGCTTTCTAATGCAGACTCCGATAAAGACGGTCTTAACGATGATCAGGAAAAACAGTTTGGTACAAATCCCAAAATAGCTGATACTGACGGTGACGGCCTAAACGATGGTGATGAAATCATGACTCACAAAACCGATCCTCTGAAAGCAGATACAGATGGTGATGGCCTTACTGATGGTAACGAAGTTAACATCTATATCAGTGATCCTCTCAGAGTTGACTCCGATAACGACGGTCTGAATGATGGAATAGAAGTTACCCAGTACAAAACAAATCCGAACCAGTCTGATTCTGATAAAGATGGTCTGAATGATTACGCTGAAGTAATGAGATATCATTCTGATGCCTTAGTCATTGATACCGATGCTGACGGAATTTCTGATGGTGATGAAGTAACAAAGTACCGCAGTGATGCCACCAAAATCGATACAGATAACGATGGTCTTGCTGATAATGAGGAAGTACTCAGATACAAATCTGACCCAAACCAGGCAGATACCGACGGTGATGGCCTTAGTGACTTCCAGGAAGTAACTAAATACCGTACAGATCCTATCAAAATTGATAGTGATACCGGTGGAATGAATGATGGTGCCGAAGTCAGAACCAACAGAAATCCCACAGATCCAAGTGATGACTTATTTGAATTCATCAAAGGCAAGAAAGTAGTTTTACGTGGTATTAAATTTGCCTTCAACGAAGCTACTATCCTCCCGGATTCTGAGCCTATCTTACAAAAAGCAAAAAACTCTTTACAGGCTAATACAGATGTTACTATCATCATTTCAGGACATACTGATAATGTCGGTGACGATGAATACAACAGAGGCTTATCGCAAAAACGTGCTCAGGCTGTAAAAGATTGGCTTGTTAACAAAGGAATAAACTCCAATAGAATGAAAGTAATAGGTAAAGGCGAAATCGAACCTGCAGGCAACAATGATACAGATGAAGGCCGTGCCGAAAATCGTCGTATTGAATTTACCGTGGAATAATCTGGTGTAAATGATCAAAGTAATTGTGGATGCCGGATTCATTAATTATGAGATCTCTCTTACCCTGTGATTTAAATTGTGTGTTAACTTATGATCTTAAACAGTTGCTTACGTAGAACTGTTGAAAGGAGCTTAAAATGTTGTGGACAGTTGTGATAATTTTAATTATTCTCTGGCTCTTAGGAATGGTCTCATCCTATACTATCGGTGGACTGATTCATATCTTGCTGGTGATAGCTGTAATTACGGTTTTAGTCCGGCTAATTAAGGGAAAAAATCCGATCAAAGGTTGATCGATACTGATTGTTAATCGGAAAACTCGCCTCGCAAGAGGCGTTTTTTTTGCTGGAACGCTGGCTTTAGAGGCATCTGCATAATGCAAAATCTCCATCTATTGCACCGAAGGTGCATA
>CAYQPF010000088.1:0-21327 GCA_964419225.1 uncultured Candidatus Cloacimonadota bacterium
TTGATCAAAATTAACTCCGAAGATGTGTCATTCCCGGCTACTAATACTATTGAGCTGGATAACTTGGCATTTTCTTCCAGAAGAATGGTTTCCTTATGTGTTTTAAAACCGGATTTGGATACAGAAAGAACATACTGTCCCGCCGGTATGTCGCGAAAAACCTGAGAATTATTACTCTTAAAAACTTCATTGCCATCGCCTTCCAACAGAATATGTGCATCAAAAGGATCTGTAGAAATGCTCAATGTACCTTTTGGGTACTTCGGAAAAACATCAACTTTGATTGTGTCATTCTTAGTGATAAGATAATTCTGGACAAACATTTCGGCTTTTGGTACCAGTACCTTTACTGTACAAATCCCGGTAGGTAACTGAATATTAACATGATCTTCAAACTTGACATCATTGATAAATACTTCTGCATTTCCCGGTGTGTTCAAACTCAAATAACCGATATTACTGTATGTAGTCAAAGTAACAAAAGAATCCTGCCCCTTTTCTACATTAACTTCCCGCTCTTCTGTATCATATTCATCTGATTTGGCTCGTAAAAAATACTTGCCTGGCAAAATCTTATCATAAGTATAAGGGGTACGGAATTTTTGGGGGATATTGTTCAGATAAATCTCCAAATCGTCTTTTGGCTGGGAATCAACTGTCAGCTTCCCAAAATTGCCTTCCAATTTGAATGTATTGGTGATGAAAGGTGGTTTTATCTCGATAATACTGTTAAAAGGCATATACCAGTCTTTATCAATTTTAAGCTTATACTTACCTTCTAATAAAAATGTCGAAAGTGGTGTCTCACCAATTTTTGTGTTATCAAGGTATATAGTAGCACCATTAGGTGTGGAATTGATTTGCACAGGTACATCCACTGCAGGTTTCAACTCAAAATCAAAGAAAAAATGCTCTTCACTGACAAAGACATCCTTGTTTTCCGGGATATAACCTTTTTTTTCTATTCGAATATTGTGTGAGCCCTTAGCTAATTTTACGAAATTAACTGCATTTGTCTGGCTGTCATCAATAAACAATTGAGCATTATCCGGTTTGATCTGGAATTTTACATTGATCTGATTATTATCATCATTCCCCAACGACTTTAACTTAATCACATATACAGCACCTTTCTGTAAAGAGACTTTAGCCGGTATTTTATAACTGTAAGGCATAAAACCCTGAGAGGTAAATGTTAGATACTTTTCCCGGTTACTTATATAATAATACGAGATCCCCTGACTCCTCTTTTCAGTCTTAAAGACTTCAATATCGCTCAGATATACTTCAGATGTAATATTGGTCTCTATCCGTAATAAACAACAATCGTCTCCATTAGCGTCTTTTACAGGATATAAATTCCCGTGTAAATCCAAGGGATCAGCTTGAAAATCCTGGACACAGAATTCCATCGCCAGGCTCATACTGACTATCCAATATATCATAAATACTAATATAATTCTCATGATACATTTAAAATATATCTGTCTTATAATGGCAAGTATTTTTTGTAGATTTATAATATTTTTTCAACAACAGGTAGTTCAAATTGTCAACTGTCAATTCTCAATTGTCAATTCACCTACTCTCTTCCATTTAGTCCATACAGTACATTTTGTCCATATCCGAAGCTACAAATATCTCAGCATTTCATGATCTGGCACACCTGCATATAATTCAATATATGGTTTTACCGGGCTGGCCGCTATTTTTGGGAAGAGTACTTCTTCAATTTGGAATAAACCCACAGACTGCTGCATTTCCACCTGTATTCGGATTGGCTTTTCTTCACCCTCTATGATTCTAACTCTTTGCACCGAACTGGAAGAATATCTGTGAATATCTCCCACTCTGGGGTTATGAGACATCAAAAGGGGGATTCGGGCTCTGCCTTTCTCCATATCGCATCCATCTCCGATCAGAATAAGCCCCGCTTCCAGGGAATGGATCTTCTGGGTCGCCATATGACCGATTATCCCTTCAATAATAAGAGAACGCATGATAACTTTTTTCACCATTTCCTCTCCCGTATAAATATGATCTAGGATTCTCTGAATTACCGGCATTGCTAAAAAACTGCTCATAATTTCATGTTTGTCCCGGGCAATGGTCATCCCAAAATCATGCAGCATGGTTGCAATAAAAACGGCTGCTTTACTGTCCTCTGCAGTTCCGATCTCTTCTTGTTCAAGACAAAATTTAATACCTTTTTTATCAAGTAGATCAAAGGCTAAAATAGCATTTAATGATGCTTTTCTTACATGTACCGGACCATGATCATTGAACCCAAGCCGTCTGATGGATACAGTATTTGCATATTCCTGAATAGCCTGTATCTCCGGGTCATCGAAAATATAGGCGGCTGCCTGATGTGATTTGCCTGAGAGCATCTCTAATAACTTATGTTCCAGATTTATTTGTTTTGATGATTTTTGCATTTTTTCTCCTTAAAAAGCTTCTTCCCAATGTAGAAGCTTTGTTTTCTTATTCTCATCCAGTGTTATTACAATTATATCAAACCTGATTTGATAATGTTCTAAATTGTTTTTTTTCAAGTAATACATAGCAGTTTTCTGAATTCTTCTTTGTTTCCCGCTGCTAATGGAATTTACGGCACTTTCAACATTATCGGACAATCTTGTCCGCACTTCAGTAAAAATCAGGACACCATTTAAAAGAGAAATAATATCAATTTCACCCTGGTAAGCAGAAAAATTCTTTGCAACAATCTTATGCTTTTTAGACAATAAATATCTCTCTGCTTCTTTTTCTCCCCAGTCGCCAATGTCTTTACTATTTTTCTTTTCAATCATAACCCTATATAATAATTCTTTTTTTTTTATAAACAAGATTATTTTTCTTGTCATTTTTAATCAAGTTATTTAAATTTGAAATGAGGTGGAAATGATTTTAGATTTTGAAAAGATTGATTCTTGTTGTAATAGAATATTAGGGAATAAATTTCCTGGAAGACTAAGATGAAAATCAAAACAAAACTCCTCATCAATAGTCTTTCGGGTATTATTATACCTATTGTAGTCCTATTGATTTTCATTGCTTTTAACAAAGAGTACAAACAAGAGTTAAATGAATTCAAAAATGTAAATGCTTTAAAACATGACGTATATACCTATAATCAATTGTTTTTTAAGAATTATAAATTTCAAAGTCTTCGGGAACGTAATCAGATTAGATCAGAGTTGGATACAATCAAACTAACTCTCGAAAGTTTGAATTTTGATGAGGCTGATGAGATAAAAAGAAAAATTACTATAAAAAATAATGTCGATCAATTACATAAAATAATTAGTGAGCAATTTATAGTAAAGGATGCTTCTTTTAAAAATAATCCAATACAGAATATCTCAATGTTAGGAAAAATAAGTATCCTGAATTTAAAAGTTATGGATGATATTGACTGGTATTCCCAAAAAACTTATAGAGATCTTCTGAGCATTGTTAAACTTCGAGCACAAACCATCGGGTTCTTTGTAATATTTATTTTCCTTTTTTTGATGATTATTAACTACAGAATGTTGAAAGAAATAACGAAATCCTTTAGAAATCTCTTAGACGGTATTCATTGTTTACAAAAAGGTGATTATTCTTTTCGCATGAGTATTAAATCCAATGATGAATTAATGGTACTAAGCAAAGAATTCACTGAATTAGCTCAAAAACTGTTCAATGCCAATGAACAGATAAATAAAGAATCCAGGGAACTTCTCGCTGCCGAGCAGTTAGCTGTAAACTCCCAACGAACCTTAAAAATGTTTGCCGAGAATACTTCTGATATTCTCTGGACATTTGATAAGGATTTCAAATTACTTTATGTCAGTCCTTCTGTAAAAACGGTATTCAATTATACTTCTGAGGAAATTCTGGAAGGAAAATCTGTGGATTTTAACTCCATGCTGGATAGCTTAAAATCTCTTTACTCATTCAACTTAGAAATTGTTCCTCAGACAAGAACAATAGAATTCAAACTCAACTTACTTCCCCAAAGAACGGTTTGGCTGGAAATGACCATTGATCTGATTCTGGAAGGTGTTGTCTTTTGTGGTGCTACTTGTACTGCAAGAGATATCAGTGCAAGGAAAGAACTGGAAGCTGTTCAGGAATTAACTTTGAAGATCTTGAAAATAGTTAACACTGATAAGCTGAGCAAAGTGATATTTGAAGATATTGGATTTATCTTAAAGGACTATTGCCAAATCGAAAGATTTGGTATTCGTCTCAGAATGAATAACGATTTTCCTTTTTTCAGCCATTTTGGAATATCAGATTCTTTTTTGGAGACGGAATCATCTTTAATAGAATATGATTACAATGGTCAAATCATTACTGACGAGAACAAGAACATGCAACTTGGGTGTATCTGTGGTTTGATTATACAAGGAAAAGCAGAGAAATTGAACCAATATTTAACAGAATATGGCAGCTTCTGGACTACTGATCTGGAGCAATTGCAGCCATTCTTTAAAAAGAATCCGGGTCTGTTTAATTATCGGGGAAAATGCTATGAATATGGTAATAGATCATTGGCCTTAATCCCCGTAAAAACAGGGGGTTCTGTTGTTGGCTTGATCCAGTTACAGGATACTTTACCCGGTAAATTTACTAAAAAATTAGTGCAGAATTTAGAAGATATTGCTGTGATTTTAGGTATCACAATTAATAGAATTGAAATTGGAGAATATTTTAGACAGGCAAAAGAAGAGGCAGAACGGGCTAATAAAATCAAAACAAACTTTCTTTCTAACATGAGTCATGAAATTAGAAATCCCTTAAACGGAATAATGAATTTAATCAGTGTTTTAGAGCAATCAGATTTAACCCAGGAACACAAGAATTTAATTGAGATGATGCGTAAGTCCTCGGGGCATCTTTTCCAGATTGTAAATGATATCCTGGATTTTTCCAAAATAGAAGCAGGCAAGAAAGAAGTCAGAGTAACTGAATTCAGTTTAAGCAAACTGATCAAAGAAGTAATCGATTATACGAAAGTATTACTCACTCATAAAAATATCAAAGTAAAATCCGTACTGGACCCAGAATTGCCAGTAATTATTCGTACAGATGAGACGATCCTTAAACAAATTCTTCTTAATATTCTGAATAATTCTGTAAAATTCACAGAAACTGGCATTATTAAGGTGGAAGTTAGAATCATAGAAAAAGATAATACGGATATGAAACTTTGCTTTATTCTATCAGACACAGGAATTGGCATACCTAAAGACAAATTAGACAGCATATTTGAAATTTTCTCTCAGGTGGATACTTCATATAATAAGCAGTATCAGGGAACCGGGCTCGGTTTATCTATTGTCAAAGAATTAGTCAAATTGCTTCGGGGAGAAGTCTCTATCCAAAGCGTTATTGATGCAGGATCAATCTTCACTCTGGAAATACCTGTTACTGCTGTAATCCCCAAGGTCGAAAGAGACTTAATTAGTAATCCGCAAGCAATCAAAAATTTTGCTCAAGTCAGATTACTCCTTGCTGAAGACAATGTTATCAATGCAGTATCCTTAACAGCAATTCTAAAGAGTAAAGGCTTCTTTGTTGATACTGTCAGTAACGGTTTCCAGGTTTTACAAAAAATTGAAGACAATAAGTATGATATTATTTTGATGGATGTGCAAATGCCTAAACTCGATGGAATAGAGTGTACCAGGATTATCAGAGAAAAAGAATCTGGTACAAATAACCATTATCCAATAATTGCTTTGACAGGATATGCCTTTGCAGAAGATAAAGCTGCATGTGAAGAAGCCGGGATGGATGATTTTATTTCCAAACCGATCAATGAATATGAGTTAATAGAGAAAATCTACCTGCATTTAAATGGGAGATAATGAAAAAAGTACACATAATTACCTTAGGCTGCAAAATGAACCTAGCCGAGTCAGCCGGCATACTGGATCAATTCACAAAAAACGGATACTTTGCAGGAGATCTCGAAGATTCAGAAGTTATCATTATAAATAGTTGTACAGTTACTAACAGAACAGATTTTAAATCCAGGAATGTTTTAAGAAAAGCTGAAGAATTAAAAAGACTTGACCCTGCCAAAAAAATCATTGTTACAGGATGTTTTTCTCAGATCAATCATGATTCTTTACAGAAAAACAAAAATATTGATCTACTGGTGGATAATAATAAAAAAAATGAAGTGTTTCAGAAATTTATTGAACAGAATAACTCTTTTACTGATATTCTGACCGTTTCCGAATTCAGTGAATACAAATCTGACTCTATGTTGGAAAGATCCCGTGCTTTTTTAAAAATACAGGATGGTTGCGATAATTACTGTGCGTACTGCATTGTTCCCTTTGCTCGTGGACATAACAGGAGCAGAGCTAAAGAAAATGTTCTGGCCCAAGTTCAATCTCTTATTGCAAGTGGATACAAGGAATTTGTTCTGGGTGGAATTAACCTGGGCTTGTATGGTCAGGATAAACAGGAAAACTATTATTTATCTGATTTATTGTGGGATTTAGAAAATATTCCTGGACTGGAAATCCTCAGAATCAGTTCACTTGAACCACAACTTTTTACTCAAGCTGTACTGGATTTTCTCAGACAAAGCAAAAAAGTTGCACCTCATCTGCATATTCCTTTACAGTCAGGTTCAGACACCTTGTTAAAAAGTATGAAACGCAGATATAATACTAAAGAATTTCAAGATCTGATCTCAACCTTGCACGGTATCATTCCCAACCTGGCTCTGGGATGCGATGTTATTGTGGGATTACCTGGTGAAACTGATGCTCTGTTTCAGGAGACCTATGATTTCCTGAATCAGCTTGATTTTACCTACTTACATACTTTTATTTACTCCAAAAGAGCTAAAACCGAAGCTGCCCTGATGAAAGAACAGGTGCATGGAACTGTTGCCAAGGAAAGAAGCAGGTTATTGAGAGAACTTGCTGAGCGAAAAACAGAATCTTACAAACAGATAATTCTGGAAAAGAAAGTTGATATAAAGGGGATTATGGAAGATAAAGTTGGAGAATACTGGACAGCATTATCCAACAGATTTATCAGAGTATATTTAAAAAATAAAGAAGAGTTAAAAGGGAAATTGCTTACAATGAAACCTTTAAAACTCTTCAAAGATGGAATGGAGGTAGTTGAAATTGATAGAAGTCATTAATATTACAGTTAATCTGGAAGATAAGCTCATACTGGAAGATATTAGCTGTATTATTCCTGAACGTAAATCCACTGTGATCATTGGTAAAAGCGGTTCAGGAAAAAGCGTATTGGTAAAGACTATTGCTGGATTACTCAAACCTGTCAGCGGTGATGTTTTGATTGATGGAGAGAGTATTTGTAAAGCAGGACATAACAAACTCAAAATCATCCGCCAGAAAATGTCTATGCTGTTTCAAGGTGCTGCCCTTTTTGATTCCATGAATGTTTATCAGAATGTTGCCTTACCTTTGTTTGAACATACGAAGCTAAAAGAAAGTGAAATTATTAAGATAGTTGAGGAGAAACTTGACCTTGTCGGTCTAAAATATGTGATGGATAAGATGCCTTCAGATTTGAGCGGTGGTATGCGTAAAAGAGTTGGCTTAGCCAGAGCAATAACCTTGGAACCAAAATATATTATCTATGATGAGCCGACAACCGGACTTGATCCCATCACTTCTGCCGAAATTACTCATCTTATTGCCAGTTTACAAAAAAAGTGTAACTACTCATCCATTATCATCACCCATGATCAGGATTGTATAGAAAAAACAGCAGAGCATGTGATATTCATCCAAAACCGTAAGATCATTTTCCAGGGTGAATATACAGAGTTTAAGAGTTCACCCTTCAGCAGAGTGTGGAAATAAAGTAAAAAGTGTGCGATGTGCAGTTGGCAGCATTGCAATGCCTTTTATCACAGATAATTGCTAAAAGAAAATCTATCAACCAACCTATAGTCTATCTCTCACAAAGAGAAGGAATAATAGCTGGAATATAAATTGCTTCAAAGTAAATTAAAAAGAATTAGGAGTCTGGAAATGAAAAAATGTCTGTCAGGGTTATTTTTCCTGTTAATTGCAATGTCTTTGTTTAGTCTGGAGCCATATTTTGCCACAGATCCGGCAGTTTCTGCCGATGGCAGTACCGTATGTTTTTGTTATCAGGGTGATCTTTGGTTAGTTCCCTTTCAAGGTGGAGAAGCAAAAAGAATTACTGTTACCGATGAAACAGAATACTCCCCTTTATTTTCACCGGACAATAAATATTTAGCCTTCAATTCAAACAGAGATGGTCGTAACAATATATATATAATCGACTTAAAAACCTTTATAGTATCTCCGATGGCAAAGGAAGAAATGACTCTTTGCGACTGGTACAATGATTCACAGTATCTTTTAGTTTGCGGTAGCAATGGAGATCGTGAAACCAAATTTTTTAAAATGCCCATTGATGGCAAAATTCCTGTTGAAATATCAGCCTTTGCCGATAGTTATGCCTCCTTATCACCAGACAATAAAAAAATAGTATTCAATAAAAAAGGTGATCCTTATCGGGAAAAATACCAAGGCTCCACAAATGGCGAATTATATGAATATGATATAATTAGTAAAAAATTTAAAAAGCTCACAAACACTCCTTTTACAGAAAGATATCCTGTTTATTCAACAACCAGAAAAAACACTATATACTTTGCAGCTGCTGAAGGTGATCTATTTCAAATTTTTGAAATGACAGACGGCAACTATAACAAAAAAGCCCTAACCAAATTGAATACCTGGTCTGCCAGAGATTTATCAATTGCCCGTCAAAAAGAAAGATTAACTTTTGAACATTTCAATCAGATCTGGGGTTTTGATTATACCACAAAAGAAGCAAAACAAATCCCTGTTACGATCAATCAAGACTGTGTTCCCAGTGCATTAGTCAAAGAAACAGCCTTCAACCGAGTTGATAGATTCGCAGTATCCCCCAATGGAGACTGGTTTGCCTTCTGTTATAAATTCGATCTCTTTGCTATTCCGGAAAAAGGCGGGGAAGTAAAGCAGATCACATTTGATCAGGCTGGTATTGGTGATGTATTTATTTTGAGAGATAACAGGACAATTCTCTTCACAAAAGCTGAAAAGGGAGATTACCTGCTTTATAAAGTAAGTCTGGATAATTTGGATAAGATCGAATTGATACCTTGGAGTAAAGGAAAAAATATCAATGGAATTAATTACGCTAATGCCAAAACCTTGAGCATTTATTATAATAAAGACAGCGAAAGAACCTTTGCCGCACTTACAGATAGTACTTTAACAAATTTTAAGGAATTTGCATCTGAAGAATATATCAAACAGGATATATTACTTTCTGAAGACGGGAAACATGCTATATACAGTTCTGTTTTTAATCCTCAGAACTATACAAACAGCATTAATTACTTGAATATGGAAACCAAAGAAAAGCAGATGATCTACAAATATGATCATTACTTTTGGATCTGTAAATTAGCTGATAAAGAAAAATCTTTGATCTTTAATCGGGGTGGTAACATTTGCCGATTAGACTTTAATGCGAAGGATGATTTTTATAATAAAACAGATAATTGGAAAGAAATCCTGAATCCTGTAAAAGAAAAAGATGTAAGCAAGGACAAAGAAAAGGATAAATCTGCTAAAGCTAAACCTGAAAAAGCCAAAAATGAATTTAAGATAGATTTTAACAATATTGAAAGCAGAGTAACTGCTATCGTTACCAGAGAAGGCTGGAGCAGCTTTACAAGTATGATCAATGACACCCTGTTTTATTATGTGAATTCAAATAATGATAAGATCACCTTACGAAAAGCAGATATTTTTGGAAAAACAGATGAATCTGTCTGCACTCTGGATTCCTGGCCTGATTCACCCAATTTCAATACTAAAACCAAAAAACTCTTTTTCAAATCCAACAATTCTTTGGCTAAAGTTGATGGCTCAACCGGAAAAAAGGATACCTACAGTTTCACTTTCAAGTATTCTTATGATAAATATCAATTGAATAAATCCGTGTTTGAATTTGCCTGGAAAGCCTTCCAAAGAGGGTTTTATGATCCGAAAATGCATGGAGTTGATTGGGATTCAATGCATGATAAATACATTAAATATTTCAATAATTCATTTTCAACCAATGATTTAGAGTCTATCATGAGTGAAATGATCGGCGAAGTTAATGCTTCCCACACAGGATTTTATGCCAGAAATGAAGACAGAGGTAAATATTATCAACTGGCTTATGGCGGTTTCATTCTGGATTATAAAGACTTCCCTTCTGAAGGAATTAAATTCAAGAAAATATTCAAAGACTCCAAACTGAATTTACCCGGGAATATCAAAGCCGGGGATATCTTGCTCGAAGTTGATCATAAACCTGTTGGGAAAAACACTTCTGTAACTTCACTTTTTGTAGATAAAGTTGGTCAGGAAATTGAGCTGAAGATCAAGACCGCAGACAGTTTGAAAACTGTTGTCATCAAAGGCCTCAGTGGCTCAGAAAACCGTGATATGAGTTATGCAAACTGGGTTTGGGAACGCAGCGAAATGGTCAACAAATGGAGTAATGGCAAAATTGGATATTTACATATTGAAGGGATGAATAATGAATGCTATGATAAATTCGTCCAGGATCTTTTCGCCAATAATATTGATAAAGAATCGGTTGTTATAGATGTACGTGATAATGGTGGTGGCTACATTCATGATAGATTGATTGAAGCTTTGACCAAGAAATCTTATGGATATTCAACTAACAGAGAATTCGATGCTCAAAAATTGAAAACACCCGGCAATATTTGGGAAAAGCCCATGGTTCTTTTAATCAATGAAGACTCATTTTCAGATGCAGAAATCTTCCCTCACCTCTTCAAAGAATTGAAACTTGGTAAAGTTGTCGGTATGCCTACCAGTGGATCTGTCATTGGTACAGGCTCAGCAAACTTTATGGATGGTTCCAGTATGCGTATGCCCGGTAGTGGCTGGTATTTGCTTGATAAGAGTAATATGGAAGGCTCCGGAGCACAACCTGATGTAATGGTTGATCTTACCCCGGAACAAATTGTGAATGATGATGATGCTCAATTAAGAACCGCTGTTGAGATCTTGTTGAAAGGGAAATAGTTAGTAGTTAGTAGTTAGTAGTTAGTGGTAAGTGGTTAATAGTAAATAGTGGATAATTATTTTGTTTGAATGTAGAGTTTATAAACTCTGTTTTTGGGCAGCTTATATGTAGTACTAATGAATCTGACGAGATCAGGTTCCTGATTATGTTTTTGGAGAAGGGCAATAATGTCTTCATCACTGAATTCAGTGATGGGGCATCCTTCTACCAAAACAACAAATTCCCCTTTGATTTCCAAGGAAACTCTTTCTTCCAGAAAATCTTCCAACAGACCATAGTAATAAGTCTCATACATTTTAGTAAGTTCACGGGCAACGCATATCTTTCTTCCGGAAAAACTGTGTTTCAGTGTTTGGAGAAAATCTTTAATACGATGAGGTGCTTCATAGAAGATTAGCGTGTCTCGGACATCCTTAATACTGTCCAGGAGATCACGGCATTCGGAGTTTTTAGCCGGGAGAAAACCGATGAAGTAGAATCTCTTACTGCTTAATCCTGAGGCAGTTAAAGCCGGAATTAAAGCAGTGGCACCCGGAAGAGCTATGACAGTAATATTTTGTTCAATTGCTGCCTGTACAATGATATCAGATGGATCAGATATACCGGGAGAACCGGCATCTGATATAATGGCTACGTCCTTACCCGATTGAATTAAAGAAATAATTTCCTGACAACGGCTTTTTTCATTAAATTTATGATAACTGCTTAACTTTTGCTTGATATTGTGGTGATGCAGAAGAAGAGATGATTTACGAGTGTCCTCAGCATAGACAACATCTGCTGACTGGAGAATCTCCAAAGCTCTGAGAGTAATATCTTTCAGATTGCCGATGGGAGTGGGGACAAGGTAGAGAGCAGCTTTTTTTATCATATTATTCCTGATTATTATATGAAGAGGGAACGGTTTCAAACCGTTCCCTGCGACTGTAAATATTTATATTACACCTAATTCTTTGCCAATTTTTATGAAGGCATTGATAGCTTTGTCCACATCTTCTCTGGAATGAGCTGCTGATAATTGTACTCTGATTCTTGCTTTGCCTTTAGGTACTACAGGATAAGCAAAACCGATTACATATATTCCTTCTTGAAGCATCATGTCTGCCATCTTTAGAGCTAAAGGTTCATCATAAAGCATAACCGGAACTATCGCTGTGTTACCGGGACTAAGTTTGAATCCCGCTTTTTCCATTTCTGTACGGAAATGAATGGCATTGTCCATAACTTTATCTCTAAGTGCAGAGGATGCTGTCAAGATTTCCAGAACTTTAAGAGTTGCACCTACAACTGCTGGAGCAAGAGTATTGGAGAATAAATAAGGACGTGATCTTTGTCTTAATAATTCGATGATTTCCTTTTTACCGGAAGTACAACCACCATTAGCACCGCCAAGAGCCTTTCCAAATGTTGTC
Source organism: uncultured Candidatus Cloacimonadota bacterium (assembly GCA_964419225.1). Lineage (GTDB taxonomy): Bacteria > Cloacimonadota > Cloacimonadia > Cloacimonadales > CAYQPF01 > CAYQPF01. The sequence continues at coordinate 12,540 of CAYQPF010000088.1, forward strand.
GTAATAATATCTACTCTGCCGGCACAATCACAGTGTTCCCAGGTTCCTCTACCGGTTTTGCCGATATAGCCAGTAGCGTGGGAATCATCAACCATAACCATTGCATCATATTTTTCAGCAAGATCACAAATTTCAGTTAGTTTTACAATATCTCCATCCATAGAGAACACACCGTCAGTACAGATCAAACGATACTTAAGATCTTTGGAGTCAATTAAACATTTTTCGAGTTCTTCCATATTACTGTGTTTGTATCTGAAGCGTTGTGCTTTACAGAGTCTCACACCGTCGATGATGGAAGCATGGTTTAATTCATCGGAGATAACCGCTGAATCTTCCCCTAGAAGAGGTTCAAAAATTCCGCCATTTGCATCAAAACAGGCTGCATAAAGTATTGTATCTTCCATTCCGAGAAATTCAGATACTTTTTCTTCCAGTTGTTTGTGGATAGCTTGTGTCCCACAAATGAAACGTACTGATGAAAGTCCATAACCCCAGTCATCCATAATATCCTGTGATGCTTTGACAACCTCAGGATGATTAGCCAAACCGAGATAATTATTAGCACAAAAATTCAATACATCCGGGCCGTTATTGACATTAATTTTTGCTGATTGAGGACTGGTGATAATTCTTTCTCTCTTGTATAAGCCCTGTTTTTTCAGGTCTTCGAATAAAGCTTGCAGGTCTTCTTTGATCTTACCGTACATTTTTTCCTCCAATTAATATTATTTCTGATAACTAATCAAAAACAAAGGATAAATTGTGCAAGAAAAAAATAATTAGTTGTTAGTTATAAGTGATGGGGAAGAAGAGAAATATTGACACTATAGTAATCCTTATTTTTTTAAAAAGAGGACAGATATATTAAAAAGTACAGGATCACATACCATTATTTGACAAATTGTTTAAATTTTAGAAGATGGTCTTAATAAAAAATTGGAGCAAAATAATTAAAAAGATAGCTGTGTTTATACCCAATAAGCCATTTTTTGGTGCTTTGATGGTGCAATTGCCTTTTTTTCATTTGCTTAGGCAAAAGTATCCTGAGGCAAAGATCCGCATATATTCCTGTATTCATTCAACTCAGGTTTTTCTGGACTATCATTTAGCCGATGAAATTGAATATTATGACCGGAAAAAAGCAAAGTTATCATTATTCAGATCACTTTGGAAATTCAGAGCAGACTTAGTGTTCAATTTGAGACCGATATCCGGGATCACTAATCTGATCATAGGTTTGAGTAATGCTAAGATTAAAATCGGTTTTGCTAATGATAATATGACTTCATTGTTATATACAAAACGAGTTACATACAGCAGGGAACAATATGTGGCAGACTCGTATCTGCAATTGTTGGACCTGGTTTTTCCCCTCCCAAACAATAAATTTAGTTTTTTTGACGAACTGGTAACTGATATCAGTCCTCAACGCTATGTTTGTTTTCTTCCCGGTGGGGGAGAGGGAGAACATAAAAAATGGGGAATAGATAATTTCCTGAGTCTGGCAGATAGAATGTATGTCAGAGACCATGACTTACAATTTGCCTTTATTCTAGGTAGTTCTGAAGAGAATTATTTGGAATCTATTAGTAAACATAAGCTTTGCAGCAGATTTAAAATACTCATGAATGAAACTGTTGCCGGATTGGTAACAGTTTTGAAGCAATCTGAACTGGTTGTGTCCAATGATTGCGGACCATCTCATATCGCCCAAATGTTGGGTGTTAATTATGTCGGTGTGTGGGGCTGGGTGAATCAATGTCCTCTTGTACGTATAGGAGAGTGGACTGTAAAAAAAGAAAATTCTCTCCAACTAATGCCTGATCAGGGTCTTGATATTAAGCTTCTTAATCCTGAGGTTGTATTTAACCGAATTTGTAAGAAGTTTAAAAACTAATCCTTCTATACTATTCATTAATCCACAGGAAACACAGATTTTAAATCAAATCTGATGAAATCGTAATAAGTAAGATGTCGTAAATGTATGATAAATAATGCAATTAAAGTATTGATTGTCCTGACAAACAATACCAATATTAGTAATTATCTTCTTAAAAGTAAGGAGATTTGATTATGATAAACCCGGATTATTTAGTAGAGGTTTACAAGCTGGGTCGAAGATCATGATAGGTTGTACATCATGCAGATACCTCTAAAGCCGACGTTCCATGTGATTTTTTTCTTGACTTAAAAATAAATAATACTATAAATTTGCAATTAAACTTAGACAATGCAGCAGAGGTTTGCAGGCTGGGTCGAAGATCGTGAAGAAAGAAGGTTTGCAATCGAACGAGGTTATATAATAAATATATGGTGAGTGAGATTGGATTCAGTGCCTCCTTCACTTTGCAAAGTAAGGATCAGAGGAAGAGTTATTTTTCCCCCTCCCACTGATGCCTGACGACTGACGCCAGGCGATAATACAGGCTTCAGCCAGATTGAATAGATTCTGCTACACAGTTCAGATTAAATGAAGAGAAATTAAAGAAATAAAATATTGGGAGGTTTATCATGGCCAAAGTTTTTTTTATTATTATAATATTATTTCTCAGCTTTAATTTACTGAATGCCTATACTTACCTTGTTTCAGGGACTATTTCAGAAAACACAACCTGGTCAACATACAATAATTATCAAATTCAGGGAACGGTCTATGTTGCAAACGGAGTCACACTTACAGTTGATTGGGGAGTGCAGGTAATTTTCCTGGAGGGTTCTTCCCTAATAGTTGAAGGAAGTCTTAACGCTACAGGCAACAGTGAATATCCAGTAACCTTCAAACCCACTAATTATTCAGCACATCCTGAATATGGTTATACAAATATCAGTTTCAACAATGCCGAGAATTGCAGTTTTGTTTACTGTGACTTCGCCGGCTCCAATTACTCACAAGGATTAATAACAATCAATGGCGGTTCATCAACATACTCATTTACAAATTGTACAGTTTCTGCCAATTCTAACGGATGTGGAATATACGTGAATAACTCATCCGGAAACTTAAATTTATCGTCTTCTTCTGTAACGAATACATCAATTGATGCGATTAGATTAGTAAACAGTTCAGCTGTTTGCAATCTTAACAATGTTACTCTCAGTAACTGTCAAACAGGCTTTAAATCTACGACCGGGTCAACTGCTGGTTTTACAGCTGACAACCTCACAATTGCCAACACATCTTCATATCCAATTTCTACCTCAGGATACAATTACGGTCTGATCAGTAATCTAACCTTAACAAGTCCTGGGATAAACAGACTTCATATTAATGAAACAACTATTGATCGTAATTGCACGCTGACTAATTTGGGAGTACCGTATTTTATGGATGCTTCTCAAAATATCTCAGCAGGGAAAACCTTTACAATTGATCCTGGAGTGGAGATTCTTTTTGCACCTTATGGCTTTTTGAATGTCTATGGTTCTCTGCAAGCAAATGGCACGTCTTCACAACCTGTATCTCTTAATACTGCAGATCCGGGTACGAAGTGGTGCAGTATAGTCTTCAGTTCATCTTCAGCAAGTAATATGTCATATTGTAATCTTTCCAACGGAGGTTCAAGTAATCAATACAATTATTCTCAGCCGAATATTAACGTAATCTCGATACCCACTTTAACCATGAGTAATTGTCAAATCGAGGGTAGTCAAAATCAGGCTGTTTATTTAACGGGATCATCCGGAAATAACATACTTTTGAATAATTTAACGATAAATAATTGTGCCAATACCGGAGTATTAGTCAATAGAAACGACCTTAATCTGAATATTACAGGTTTAACTGTAACTAATTCCGCCAGTACTGTCAAAATACCGGCAGAACTGCTCAATACTCTTACCCAGCCGATTTTTAGCAATAATACTAACAACAAAATCATCCTGCATTATTCAGGCAATATCAGTAATAAAACATTCTATAACTATGGATACACTTATCAAATTGAGATTAATCTGTACAGTAACTCTGGTTCTACAACATTGATTGAACCCGGTGTTAATTTTCAGTTCAAGGAATATCTTTTCATGCAGTTATACGGGCAGTTGAATGCGACAGGAACGGCAACACAACCAATAGTATTCGGAGTTTACCCAGGCAGTGATCATGATTGGCAGGGATTCATTTTTGAGAGTTCAGCAGGAAACAGTAAGCTGAACTACTGTATATTTAATGATGCTGGCTGTACTGATCAGTATAACAACAGAAAGGATGTAATTCTGATCAACAGATCTGATTCTCTGTATATTGCCAATACAACAATCAACGGTTCCGATGGTCGTGGCATTTATGTTGATTCTGCAGATAATACAGACAAATTGACTTTGCTTAATGTCACAATTTCCAATTGTTATCTTGAAGGACTCAATCTAAGAAATTTTGTACAAACGGATATCTCCGGCTTAAATATAAGCTATTGTAACACATATCCCCTCAAGATTCCACCTCGCTGTTTACCGGGCATAAACAGTCTTTCACTGACGAATAACGGTTTTAATCACATTTATCTGTATAATATCAGTTCATGTGGAAGCATGACATTCCGCAACTTCGGTTATCCATATCAGATAGCCATTGGGATTACTACTGATGTTGGATCTACTGTTATCGCAGAAGCCGGTGTTCATTTTTTAATGCAGAATGAAATCTCAATATACTTTAATGGCAGTTTTTATGCTAACGGTACCTCTACAGACCACGTTGTATTTGAATTAGCTCCAAATCAAAGTAACCATTGGACAGGATTATTTTTCAACAGCTCTGCTTCCAATGCTTACTTTTATTATACAGATTTTATTGATGGGGGACGGGTTAACTCCTCAAACGGGACTCTGACTAATCTCCTGCATTTCTACTACACCAACCAGACGGTTCTAAGCAATTGTACTATCACCAATTCACTGGGAAAGGGAATCTATGCAGAAAGGGCAGATACAGGTGATGCATTATCCATTGTGAACCTGATGATTAACAACTGTACTTCAGATGCGGTTTATGTCAGAGATATTAATTACAATCTGAGCATCTCTAATTTAACGGTCAACTATTGTAGCGGTTATCCTTTGACTCTAACTCCTTCTCAGGCCGGAAATATCAGTAATCTGACATTTACAAATAATACTTATAATTATATCAGGTTAGCCACTTTTCCCAATTTAGGTACTCTGACACTTGCTAATCATAATTATCCATATTTGGTAACGGTAGATCTTTCCATAAATAACGGCAGTACATTAACCATTAGTCCTGGATGTGTCATATATATAGATAACGGTTTTTCGATAAATGCTTATGGAAGTTTGATGGCTGTAGGAACCTCAGAAGCACCTATTATCTTTGATAAATCACCGCTTTCTGCTTCTAACTGGCAGCAAATCTATCTTACTAATACAACATCGAAAGCTGTTTTTAATTACTGCACCTTTTCCAATGCTGCTAAAACGAGTCAATATGGACATCACACTACAGTTATTCAGAATGATGGAGCCGACAGTGTAAATGTTTCCAATTGCCTAATCAGTACCTCACAAGGCAGCGGGATAAGTGTCTCCAATTATGCTTCAACAACAGATAAATTAATTATTCAGAATACACAAATTAACGGTTTTGTCACCAATGGAATTCGACTTGAACTGGATAACCTTAATCTGGTAGTTAATAATGTAAGTATAAGCAATGGTACAGGATATCCTGTCCAAAGCAGAGGTAATCTAATCGGCAAATTTTCCAATCTAACTGTGGGGACAAATACAAATAACTATATTGCTATTTATGCAGGAAATCAGTATCAAAATGCTACCTGGACTAATTTTGGGATTCCATATCTTTTTTTGGGGACCTATACTATTAATTCCGGAGCCAATTTGGTGCTAAACCCAGGAATTAATGTAATCTTCTCCAATAATTCTGCATTATATGTAAATGGTCTTTTTTCTACATTAGGTACAGTTTCCGAACCAATTAGTATTAAAGGTACAACTACAGGAACAGGAAGTACCTGGTACGGTATTCGCTATCAGAATACATCAGCAATTTGTTCTCTGAATTATACAAATATCTCCAATGCAGGAAAAGATGAAAATTATTCTTTCCCGGATGAAATGACAATGCTTTATGCTTCAAATGCAGATTTGAATATCACAGGCTGCAATTTTACTTATTCTGATTACAATCTGATCAAATTGGAAGGCGGTTCTATCGTTAATTTTACTGATTGTGTTCTGCAAAATGCCGGTCAAACCGGAATCATAATAAATAATTCTCTAATCACTCTAATTAGATCTTCGATAAATAACTGTATATCCAGAGGTATTTACTTCAATACCGGAACCTTAAACTTTGGTTCTACTCAAACTGAGTGGAATAAGATCTTTGCTAACGGGATTAATCTCTATAACAATACCCAAACTACTCTCAATGCTCCATATGTATATTGGGGCAGTCTGGATTCTGGAATAATTGACAGTAAATTATATGATAATGAAGAAGGAAAAGGTTTGATAAATTTTGAACCCTGGTATAACGAGACTACTACACAATTATATTATTACCAACTTGATACACCTGCAAATGTCCAAATCATCCTGATCTCGGAAAATGTTCTGCAATTATCCTGGAATCCTGTTACAGGTGCTTCCTCTTATAGAATCATTTATGCTAATACACCTGATAGCCAATCCTGGAATGAATTGGTTAATATGATCACAACGACAACATATAATATAAATACACCCCAGGCAATACAAAAAAGATTCTATAGAATTATCGCAGTGCCCTAAGCACTGATCAGGAGAGAAAAAAATAGACATGAGTTGGGAATGAAGGGAATAATTCTTAACTGTTCGAAGGGGAAAAGACGATTATACAGAGGGTTATTCACTAATTTCACGAATTGCACGAATTAAGAGAAGAAGAGAAATTGTAATCTTAAGGGATAAACCATGGTATTTTAACCCGAACTGTGCAGTAGAATTTTTACAATCTGGCTGAAGCTAATGAATTTGAAGGACTTACAATCTCACTCACCATATATTTATTATATAACCTCGTTCGATTGCAAACCTTCACTCTTCACGATCTTCGACCCAGTTTGCAAACCTCTACTGCACAATCCGGGTTTAATTTAGGCAGATAATTGGAAGCAGAAAGGTGTTATTGGAACATACGGAAAGGAAGAGAAGCATTTGGGGTGTTTTGGCCACTATAATCAACACTAATTTTCACTGATCAGGAGAAATATATGAGATATTAGAAATTATGGAACATTTCCAGAATTATTGGCATTGATAAACAGGATGAACAGAATGTGGGGGAAGGTTAGGGGAATTGATAATTGACAGTTGACCATTGGGGGAAACGAGAAAAGTCTTGAGTCCACAGTCGTGAGTCATGAGTACTTAAATATTTTCCTTTTGCAGTATCTGCTGAATACAAGAATAACTCAGGATTTTACCTGCTTCACGCTCTTGATTCTCATCTCCACCATAGATTAAAACTGAATCTTTTACTGGAATGTTTGCCAAAGAACAATAGTAGATCAGGTTTTTGAAGAATGCTTTATTAATTGTTTTCGCCGATTTTACTTCTACCGGGATCAATCTTAAATCATTTTCAATAATGATATCAATTTCGTGTCCTTTACTGTCTCGCCAGTAGAAAAGATTGTCTTTCTTACCCAGATTATAGTTCATTTTCAATAGTTCAGTAATTATTAAATTCTCAAATAATGCTCCTTTTTGATAATAATTATCGAGTTGTTCAGTTGATTTAATCCCAAGTAAAGAACAGGCAATTCCTGTGTCGCAAAAATATAGTTTAGGCATTTTGATAATTCTTTTATTATAATTCTGATAATGGGGTTTTAAAAGAAAGATGATACAACTTGTTTCCAAAATCCCCAACCAGGAATTAACCGTATTGTAAGAGATTCCACAATCATTTGCTATAGCAGAGAGATTAACTATTTGTCCACAGTTTGCAGCACAGACATGAATAAATTTCTTGAACAAATACAAATTGGAAATGTTCTTCATTTGGCGTAAGTCTCTTTCTATGTAGGTATCAATATAGTTTGGATACCAATCAGTGGGATCAATTTGAAAGTCGTATATTCTGGGGAAGAACCCTTTGAATAGATATTCTCCATACTCTTTCAAACCGAACTGCGAACTGAGCTCGGAAATATTGAAAGGTAAAAGAGTCATAAAAGCAACTCTTCCTGCCAGTGTTTGTGAAATATTTTCAGTAAGCAAAATATTCTGTGAACCTGTTAAGATAAATTCACCTGGTTTTTGATGTTCATCTACTATTGTTTGAATGTAAGAAAAAAGGGAAGGCACTCTTTGAATCTCGTCTATGATAGTGTTGTTCGAATATTTATGCAAAAAACTGCGTGGATCGTGCATAGCGAATTCTCTGATGTCAGGATCTTCGAGTGAGACATACTGATGCTTAGGAAAAATATGCTTTGCTAAGGTTGTTTTTCCTGATTGACGCGGACCAGTTATCGCTATTACCGGAAATTTCTCTGCCAGAGTATTGATTTTATCCGATATCTCTCTGTTTATATATTGCATGTTCACTCCAAAAACTATTTTTCCAAGGATGAATATATAAAAGTGGAACAGATTGTCAATATGATTTATAATCCGTACCGTTTTTCTGGCATTTGATGTCAGCACCTGACTGTTTTCCCATTCTGTCTGAATTAGGACAAAATAATTATTAATTGTTAGTAACGAGACACGCTTTTCCGTAAATAGAACGCGGATGACACGGATTGAGCGGATC
>CAYQPF010000089.1:0-21219 GCA_964419225.1 uncultured Candidatus Cloacimonadota bacterium
ACCGACTATCACCTTAAACGATTCTTATACTTCCAACCTCAAGTTCTGGGTGAAATATAATTACACCGAAGTTAATCCTACTTACCTGCATATTCTGATCTATGCAGACGGTGGCTGGCATACTCTGAAAGCGTTTACTTCTGCTGTCGATAATAATGATTACACCATTCAGGAAAACTTATCTCTGGAAACTTACAAAGGCAAGACTGTCAAAGTTGCTTTTGTCTATGACAATAATCCCAACAGCGGAAATGAAGTAGCACTCGATGATATTTCTGTCGCATATACAGCTCATCCTTTCACAACTTTCACCTGCCAAAAGACAGGAAATAATCTGGTTCTGAACTGGAATGCTGTTACTAATGCCACCGGATACAAAATCTATGCAGCAGATAACCCTGCCGGCCCTTGGACTTTGCATTTGAACCTTCCCGCAGCTTCAACCACCTACAATTACCCACTTACCCCGGCAATAACTAAAAAGTTCTTCCGCATCACTGCCCTTCTCCCTGATGAACTGACAAAGTAATTAATCTCTTCCTGGATTATAAAAAAGCAGCATGAGGATTCTCTCTTCATGCTGCTTTACTTTTATACCCTCTACCCACCGACTGAAAATCGGTGTTCCATCAGGACCGCCTGATTTATCAGGTAGGTGGTCACCATTTTAATGGTAAGGGACAAACAGAATTTATTCTGAAGATTATTTTAGAAACCCTGGAATTTGGTAATCAACGTAGAGACAGGGCATGCCCTGTCTTTAGCGTAACACATGTCCTCCGGACAATGGCAGGGCTGACGTGGGAGTCTGCCCCTACAGGAAATTTTGAAAACCACATTGGCGCTTGGCAAATGATTATTTGCCCATACATGTTTTTGGCTTGAGAACTTTATGTTTCAATAATAGGATTTGATATTGCGTTCAAAATTAGTGACCGCCGTTTTATGATTAGTATTTGCATAACAATAAATACACCCATGCGGACAAGTATTATAATGTCCAATATCTTTGCTTTTTATACAACCACAATTTTTTCTTTGTCCTTTGTCCTTAATTTTCCGGTAGTCGTACCCATGTAAATATTTTGCATCTACTGGATCTAAAAAAGACAATGGGGCATTCTCATTTTTTTTATAGCCAATGTAATCCATTAAATCTGCATCATTATTGAATAACTCAACAATAAGTCTGTCATCAATGCATCGATTATGCTCAATATTGTATTTTCCTAAATCAATAGATTCACTGCAGGTAGATAACCTCAGTTTCCAGTTTTTATTCAATTCGACGATTCTTTCGGCAAATTCATTCATTTTTTTATGATCAAATTCCCGAAGATTAATTCTTTCTACGTTCTTTTTGACTTTCTTATAATTCTCGATATCTATAAAGCTGAAAACCAGGCTGTTTGTGTATTCACAAACCCTGTCACCAACATAAGAGACTCTGTCCAAAAGTACATCCATAGACAAATTATCGCTGATAATCAGTGGATCAAATCTCCAAATAAGTTTAGCTTTACCGATTTTATTCGACAAACCAACAAAGGTATCTATTCTTTCGTCAATAGAAGGTAAATGATTTTCCAAACCCAACCCATCGTAATTATTTAATGTGAATTGAAAATAATAATTATAGTTCTTTGCGTCAAAAAACCCTAATTTGTCGATTAAATGTTTAGGATTCTTAGACCAGAATACAAATAATCGTGCTTTATCGAAACTAACCCGAAATTGTACTCCGTTAAATGGATTCTTCCACAGAATAAAACCTTCCTGGATTCTATTCAATAGCCAGTCCGAATAAAAAGCAGGGATATCTGTTGCTCTCGATGCTGAAATTATAACGGGACTTAGTTCTTTCATAGCACCTGCTTAAAAATACTTACTTTTGCTCCATCTTTATTATCCTTCAGGTAACAGTCATGTGCCAGATATTAAAACTTAAAAGCACTTTTTTCATATGCCAATATCCATCCTTGCAGATAATCTTCGCTTACTTGCTATTAATAAGTCAAGTTAAAAATAAAATCTCTTCCACGCCAAAGACCTAGCCCAAAACAGGACAAGCCAAACCAAAATCGAATTTATTCATTTCTGTATTAGCATATTCAAATTTAAGAGCATTACTCATAAACTGCACAAAAAGGGTTGTAAAAGAAGCTGGAAAACAATCAGAGAAGAAATAAGTACCTTGAATAGATCAACTGTTAGCCAACAAGGGAAAAATGGTACGAGATACTCGGTAAGAGTAACTGGAACTCCTGAAAAAGAAGCAGATGAAATATTTAAATTCCGAAACTACTCAAGTGTTTTTTCGAAAGTAACCACAAATGGTCACAAATGTGAAGCACAAATGAACACAAATAGTAGGAAGATGGTTTTAAAAGGGAACAGTAACTCACCCCTTGAGATAGGCATCAGGTGTCAGTCGTCAGTTGTCAGTGGAGAAAACTTTCTTGGGACAAGAAGAGCCTTCCAGACTCTTTGTAATAATGACGCAAGCTGCGTCATTTCCCAGGAGATGGTTTCCGACAAAATACTGGTTACCATATGAAACACCTCTTAACATGGCAACTGGACATAACCTGAGTAGTAACTAAATTCCTTGATATTGAAATATCCCCGGACAGAGTTATAAAAGTTTTGAAAAAATGGGATTGTACTACCTAAAAAAAAATCATGTAGTTGTAATAGGGCTTCTAAGGCATTATCGCGAAAGTTGGGTTACGATTTGGGCATGATGCATCATGCCCCCAATGCCCGTTCAAGAAAGATTTCCTCACGGGAAAGAAAACTGTCTCCAAGTATAGCAATAAATCTTCGGTCTAACTCATATAGTTCAAATGGATCATCAAACGGCAACTTGTATATTCGCTTTCTTCTACCATTCAACATTACCAATTCACAATTCTTCGGATCTTTCTTTCCCTTTTCAATTAACCGACGCCAATCAATTATTTCTTTTTCTTCTCCCCCATTAATAATTAATAATTGATAATTAATAATTTCTCCCCATGCCAGATCAATGTCTGCATTCTGCTTTTTCCAATCAAACATCAGCTTGGTAAAGAAAGCGTAACTGTTGATCGGATACATATCCTGTCTATATTGGGCATTATACAATTCGGCACTGTGTTTTAACTGCTCTTTGTATTCCACTGGAAGAGAGTTCCAGATGACTTTCAAATTCTTGAAGATACTGCCCATTTTAGCATTATGTTCTGTCCTGGGTGGAACAAAATATTTACGGACAAAGTATAAATCTACACTTTTATAATGAAGGAGAGTCAATCCTTCTGACTTAGGTAATACTTTTTTTGCCCCTGTCTTAAAGAATACCTGCATGGGTTCCTCCTTAGGCACCTTGGGAGAGTTGAGAGTTGAAAGTTGGGAAAAATAATTCACCCCCGAGGCCAGGTGTCAGGTGTCAGTCGTCAGGGGTCAGTGGAGAAATAACTCACCCCCGTCCCCTCTCTTGCGAAGAGAGGGGGGAAAATGGAAATAATCCTTCCTGATCCGGACTTTTCTTCACCCACTGCCCTCGGCTGACTGCACCCGCCCTTTCAATCCTCAATCCTGCTAACTACATATTGCCCACAGACCACTTTACATAAAGATAGATATGGAAATGTGAAATTCATCCTTGTGAACGGGAATAAAAATCAAAATAATTATTAATGAGGAGGATAACTCACCCCCGGCCCCTCTCTTGCAAAGCGAGGGGGGATTGAGGATTTCCGGGATTCGGAACACTGACTAACACAGACGACCACGGACAGAAGAAGGTGTCAGGTGCCAGGTATCAGGTGCCAGTGGGTACAAAAGGAAAACAACTCACCCCCGGCCCCTCTCTTGTGAAGAGAGGGGAGTGAAGGGAGACCGGGGAAAATGTTGTAACCCGCAGGCAAATACTAAGGAAAGAGTAGGCAGTGTGCAGTAGGCAGGGGGCAAGATTAAGGATTGAGGAATGAGCAAGAGATTGACACTTTTCGGAACACATACTAACAAGGACTTACACAGACGACCACGGACACAAGAAGGAGTCAGGTGCCAGGTATCAGGTGTCAGTGGGGACAAAAGGAAAACAACTCACCCCCGGCCCCTCTCTTGTGAAGAGAGGGGAGTGAAGGGAGACCGGGGAAAATGTTGTAACCCGCAGGGAAATACTTAGGCGTCAGTAGGCAGTCGTCAGGCGTCAGTGGGGACAAAAGGAAAACAACTCACCCCCGGCCCCTCTCTTGTGAAGAGAGGGGAGTGAAGGGAGACCGGGGAAAATGTTGAAACCCGCAGGGAAATACTTAGGCGTCAGTAGGCAGTCGTCAGGCGTCAGTGGAGAAAGGATTTAGTACCTTATGACTAAAATTCTTTCATTTTTTGGCATAGTATTAATAGGGATTTGGGCTAAAGCCCGCGAGGGGGGTGGGTTTATTTATACCCGGCATAAATGCCGGGCCTATTGATACCCAAAGCCTATTATTACCCGGTATAGATGCTGCGTCTGATGATGAACAAAGCCTATGAAATCAGGTTAAATTAGGCATTATTTGCCTCATCAATAGCCTCCGGTTTTAACCGGAGGATCAATATTTAAACAAATATTCCTCCCTCCCTAATGGCTTCAGCCAAATTCTCTTTCAATAATCATAATGAAAAACAAATTATCTTATGAAATTCTATTTTGGTTCTGGCTTATCCAGGTTAGGATTAAGGATGGAGAATAACAGAAGGTTTTAATAGAGCGTAGATGACGCTGATTAGGCGGATGGTCACAGATCGGAAAGATATGTGTAAGGCAGATGTGTCAGGTAAAACTATCAAAACAGAGTCCACTATTTTAGGACTGGACAGTTCATGTCATATGACTAGAGAATACAAAAATATCAAGCACCTCTTGTATGATATCTGTAAAATATGCTGGACGCTAGTCCTATTTTAAGATAACCAGTTTTTTGGTTTCATTATGTTTATTTGTAGCCAATTTATAGAAATATATTCCTGTCGCACACTGTTGATTTTTATCATTTTTGCCATTCCACAATGTCACGGGATGAGAGGAATTGATTTCAAAGGATTTAACCTTTTGACCTTTAATATTAAAGATAGTTAGAACTCCTTTTTCGTTTGGTTCCAACTTAGCATCAAAGGAAACAGTACCTGACTGTCTGAACGGATTGGGGTAGGATTTAATGCAGGAAGATACTACAGGAGTTTGAAGGTTATCATTTTTTCCAACATAAGGAGGGTTGCTGACAATTACGGCGGTAAAATTACTTTTTGCAGCAAATGCAAGATAGTCATTTCTTGGTGGGATATTACATTGACCATTTTCATTAGCACCCCAAGCAATCAAAGAACCATCTGATATTAGAGCAAGACTATGACTTTCACCAGAATTAATAGCAGTATAATTATTTCCGGCAGGAACATTCAAAAGACCGTTTTCATTATCACCCCAAGCAATAAGAGATCCATCAGATCTTAGTGCCAGACTATTATTTTCCCATGCAGAAATAGCAATAAAATCATTACCAGCAGGGACATTACATTGACCACTTCCATTAGCACCCCAAGCTACGATAGATCCGTTTGACTTTAAGGCGAGATCATGATGTCCTCCTTCGGCTATAGCAATGAAATCATTGCCTGATGGAAAATCATTTTGACCGGTAATATTGCTGCCCCAACCAATCAAAGACCCATCAGCTTTCAAAGCCAGACTATGTTGATGTCCAGCTGCAATGGCAGTATAATTATTGCCTGCGGGTACAATACATTGTGTATCGCTGTTTTTGCCCCATCCTACCAGAGAACCATTGGATTTCAAAGCAATATTATGATTAGATCCGGTAGCAATGGCAGTAAAATTATTTCCTGTCGGTACAGTGCATTGTCCATATTCATTACTTCCCTGGCTAACGAGAGATCCATCAGATTTTAAAGCAAGCCAATGATCAATTCCAACAGAAATTGCCGTAAAATTATTATTTGAAGGGACATTAAGTTGACAATCTCTTTGGGAACCCCAGAGGACGAGAGATCCATCAGATTTAAGAGCCATACTAAACATAGATGCTGTTGCCATTGCAATATAATTCGTACCAGATGGTACTTCCACCTGGCCCCACTGATCCATACCCCAACCTACAAGAGAGCCATCGTCCAGCAAAGCTATGTTTTGGTCATATCCTGAAGATATTCCAACAAAATTATCTCCATCGGGAACATCGCATTGATCGGCGTAATTTGAACCCCAAGCTACTAAGACACCATAATTTGTCAAAGCCAGACAATGATTTTTACCTGCAGATATTGCTACAAAGTGATTTCCTGAAGGTACATTGCATTGTCCATTATCATTATTTCCCCAGGCAATAAGGGATCCATCAGATTTTAGAGCCAAGTTATGTCCCTCACCTGCGGCTATTGCAATGAAATTATTACCTGAGGGAACATTGCATTGTCCTTCATAATTATCACCCCAGGCAACTAAAGATCCATCAGATTTTAAGGCAAGTGCATGATAGTAACCAGCCGCAATAGCACTGAAATCATTACCAGCAGGGACATTACACTGGCCATCTGAATTTGCACCCCAAGCAACCAGACTACCATCTGATCTAAGTGCATAATTGAAATACTTACCTGCAGCGATTTCAATAAAATCATTATCTGTTGGCACATTGCATTGCCCACTAATATTTTCACCCCAAGCAACAACAGACCCGTCACTTCTTAAAGCAAGACCATGATATCCCCCAGCTTTAACTTTGACAATATTGTTTTCCAGAGCACTGCCTACCATATTTCCCCAGATCATAAGGTAACCGCTATCTGTTTGAGAATAAATACTGACGATAGAGAATAAAAGGATTATTGAAATTATAAAAACATTTTTCATTTTTGGGCTCCTGAATATTATTACTAAAACAAAACAGTTTAGTATCAAATCAAGATAATTTTTGAGTTTATTTGATGCAAGAAAAATAATAATTAATTGCTGATTTTCATGTGAATGAAGGCATAATTGTGCATCCTTAAAAAAGTAGTTTACAAAAACGGCTACTTTATTTTGATTAAATGTAATAATTTCAAAAGAGAGAGGAATGATGGATAATTTAAGAAACAATAGAGGATTTCTCTGATTGAATTAATGATCGTCATAGTTGTTATAGGTATATTAGCTACCATAGCGGTACCAAAGTATATGTCTGTGACCAGAAAAGCAAAGGAAGCGGAAGCTAAGATGATGTTATCACCAAGTGAATTAAAACAAAGAAATGTACCATTTGCCAGGTTAGAAACATTTATAGCAGTTACTGAAGCTGCTGGTGGTATTATACCACCCATACCACATCAAAGCTTTTTTACGGAAAAAAATAATAAGCCTGATGAATACTCAACAAGAGTTGACATTCAATCAATAGTTAGAATAAAGTAGTTGAGGAGAGAATATGATTGATTTCAATTGTTATTTTGATGATATTTTTCGTAAAAAATTTGATTGTACTTATGAAAAAATAATAATAGATAAGCTTGTCAAATTTCCACATAAATTCAAAGATGATAAAATGATACTTCATAGAGGTGAATCTACCAATGGGTCTTCCTTACATACAATCTATCAAATAGATGTCTACAATGAGAAAGAGCAGTTGAGAAATATGGGATTACTTTTATTGTATCAGGTATTTTCATATAGTCTCAGGTCTGTAGAAATAAGACTTAAAAATCCTAATTCTGAAATAAAAACTTTAATCATTAAGAAACCTTATTATATTCAGGAAATGCATAGAGAAATTGTGTCTGAGTATTATACTAAAGTATCATCATTTGAGTTTAAAAAAACAGAAATCATATATAATACCTTATGGCCAAGTGACCTCAATTCCAAAAATCTGCCAATCTTTAATGTGTCAAATAAAAAAGAGTGTATATCAGACCCCAAACGTGATGTTTTAAGAATAGAAGGATCAGATAATGCATTCATCTTGTTAGCTGATTTGCTGTTAAATATGTCTTTAGATGGAAACACATGTCATCAAATTGCCTTATTTCACCATGGTACAGGACATGGAAGCGATTATGTTAGGTTTATATTCCCCAGTGATGTGTGTTGGCTCTATCGAATTCTATAAAAAAAGGAAGAAATCATGCAATACTTAAATCGATAACGATCCTGAATGAAAGTACTCTTTGTTTGAGTAAAAAATAATTTGGTTTAAGGCTATTGCAAACCTATCAATAAATAAAAGACAGAGGAAGAAATATGATTGATTTCAATGTGTATTTTAATAATCTTTTTTCTAAAAGGTTTAGTGGTATTCATGAAAAGATACTAATTAAAACCCCTATTAAGTTACCCACAAAGATGTTTGATGATAAAATGATTCTTCGAATTGCCAAGCACTATCAGAATGGTTCTTTCTGCTACAAATATAAAACAACTTTTTTTTTAGAAAAAGAGCAGTTACGCAATATTGGTTTACTCCTTCTATACCAAGTATTTTCAAATGTAGAAAGAATTGTAGAAATTAATGTTTTAAATTCAAGCTCTGAGATTAAGAAAATTGTAATTTATAGTCCTTACATAAAAAATATTTTCTTTAAAGAAATGAATTCAAGATTTATGAAGCAAGCCACATATTATAAATTTAAAAAAAATATTGAGGAAAGTGAGAAGAGGTGGTTTGAAAATAGTACGGTCCATTGTAATCTTCCTGATTTCGCTATATCAAATAAAGAGGAGTGGGAATCCATACCCGATCGTGATATTCTGAAAATTGGTGGGTCAGCAAATGGGCTTGTTATTTTAGCAGACCTTTTACTTAACATGTCTTTAGATGAAAATAATGTGAATGAGATAGAGTTGGATGAATGTTGTACTAGTAAAGGAAGCGATTTTGTCAGATTTGTCATACCATCTGTTCCTAATTAATTGTTCCCAAATGACTATCAGTTAATTTCTTTGAACTGGGACAGAACAACGAGTTGATTTCGAGTTTATTTCAGAATAGTATTATCAAATGGATGTTCAACAAATATGATATGCAGGGCAGAGTAATAATGACCGGCTGGATGAAATTAAATACAGCGATGAGTCATGCAGAAATCCAGAATGAGTATGAGGCAGATACCAGATCTTTGACTTATGAAGTAAGAGATTATTCCGGTCAATGGGGTTATGGATATACAGATAATACAATGCCTTATGTACAGACCCCCGGTAATGTTATCTGTCAGGTAATGACAGTTAATTATTACGATGATTACGATTTTCGCAAACCGACAACTTTAGATTTTGATGAAAATTCTGTTTTTGGTGACTCAAAAAAATCCATCAGAGTTCTTGGTAAATGCACTGGGCAACTTGTGCGGAACCTTACACCAAAATATGATTTGATCAGTAAAGAAATAGTTGATTTCAGAATAGAAGACAGAAGCGATACTGTGTATATCAAAAGTAAGTGTACCAGATTAGTTCCGGGGTTTAAAATGAGACCAGGTCAGGTTCTGAAAATTGGACCTAATGTATTTTTGCCGGATACGAAAGTACCCAATGACTGGAACTTCAGCGTCACTTATTATGATGATTACGGAAGGGTTCTACAAAGCAAAAGAATTAATCAGTTTAATTATCTAGAAATGACAGATAACTGCTATGATTTTTCAGGTAAAGTTGTAGCAACCAAGACTTTTATTGAAAAGGCATATGGAAAAGATGACCAAGGTTTATCAACTACAATCAAGAAAGCATATATCTATGATAATATGAGCAGAATAAGACAAGAGTTTCAACAGATTAACAATGAACCTTTAGTTTTAACAACACAGAATGAATACAATGCGATTGGTCAATTGGTGTTAAAGTCAATATATCTTCCTTTAAATGAAAACAATTTGGAAAAATATATTAACCATATGTATGTAAATACTGATAATAAACCTGTGGCTTCTTTCATGCAGAATGTTGATTACCGTTACAATATCAGAGGATGGATGACGAGTATGAACAATTCCACACTCACAGCCGATGCTAATAATATCGGTAGCAATGATGCTTTCGGGATGACTTTTACATACGATGTAGTGCCTTCAGTGATAGCATCTTATGTTACTCCAACTTTCGATGGTAATATCAGTTCAATACGTTGGAAATCTGCCAATACAAGTATGCAGAAGCCGGAAAAAATGTACACCTATACCTACGATGCACTGGAGAGACTTACTTCAGGGATTAATTACGCATATACGATAACAAATAATGTAGGCAGTTGGGTGTCTAATAACGATTCTTATGCGGAAAAAGGTATGGAATATGATTTGAATGGAAATATCAAGTATATGGTCAGAAATGGAAATAATGAGCAACTTGACGGGTTGAATTACTTTTACAATGGTAATAAAATTATTGGAATAAGTGACGATGTGAGTACCACGTCGTCCAAGATAGATTTTGAAGAAGCTGCCATAGAATATAGCAGGACAGGAGAAGATTATTATGTTTATGATGAAAATGGGAATATGAATGTTGATCGGAATAAGAACATAGAAATTGAGTACAATATTTTTAACTTGCCAACTATAGTAAAATTTAATAATACTAATGAGAAAATTGAATGGTTGTATTCTGCAGCAGGAGAGAAATTACGGAAGAATACATATGGTAGTGATGGTAAATTATTAATTTGCACGGATTATGTAGGTGGAATGGAATATCGTGGTGAAGTACTGAGTATTATTGGTTTCAGTGAAGGCAGGATTGTACGAACTCCTGAGGACAGATTTGTTTTGCATTATGATCTGAAAGATCATTTGGGTAATGTCAGAATGACATTATCCTCAGGTGCAAATAATGTGCCGGTCGTGGAACAGGAAGATCATTATTATCCATTTGGTCTCAAAATGGATAGTTTATCTTACTCTTCCGGGACTCAGAATAAATACACTTATAATGGCAAAGAGCTGGTGGATGAATTTGGCTTGAATTGGTATCATTATGGTGCACGCTATTATGATCCTCAGATCGGTCGTTGGCATAGTATTGATCCAGCAGATGAATGTCACTCTCCATATCTATATTGTATGGACAACCCAGCTAATGCTGTAGATCCTGATGGGAAAAAAACATATTTAATTACGCGAAATGTTCAAGTTTTTGAAACAAGAGTAGTTCTGCTTAAACATCAGTTCTTTTTATGTGTTCCTGATGAGCCCAAGAGATATAAAAATTTAATTTCGTTAGGAACTGATATAAAAGGCTATACTTTAGCCGGTGATAAATCAAAAAAAGGTAAGTTAGTATCAGCACTAAACCAAAAAAACGATGTTGAAGCAGCAAAAGAATTTTTGTCTGGCACAAAACAATCAAAATGGAATCCTCAAGCGACTCCTGTAGTACCTACAGAAAGCGAACCCAAATTTTCTAACGCAGTTATAGAGAAAAAAGTCAACTATGATAATAATACGAAACAAGCTCCTATTCCATATCCTAATACATTTGAACAATTGTCTAATCCCAATAGTAATTCCTGGATTCAAACATTACTAGGCACAATTCCAGGAACTGATTTTCAGCATAATTTGCCCGGAAATGATGTTGGGTGGGAAAGGAAAATGGATACAAAACTTTTTAGTGAGCCTAAAAAATGAAAAAAATATTTTTACATATTAAATTATATATGGGTTTTTATATTTGGTTTTGTTATTTAATCTTATTTTGTACGATTGATTACATTATTAGGAATATAAAAAAGGTAGTTGATTACTATGGCTCAAATGGTCCAGTTTATGACTTACCATCAAATGGTATTCCCATTGAAATTGGTAAATTCTTGGAAGCTGTGTTTTTTATGTTATCAGTATATATAATCTTCATTAGTTGTAAGTTTGATCAAAATTCACAAAAAAAAAGATACTTATTATTAGCTACCCAAATATTATTTTGTTTAATAGCTTATGTAATTCTCGTAACTATTTACTCTTTTGGTACTAATATTGATTCTATTTAACAACAATACGTTTTTAAAACTGAAGGAGGACAAATGCATAGACAAAAAATTGCAGTTATGATACAAGCGGGATGTGGAATTTTGATGACTGTTAGCAAGTATTTTGGGATATATGAGGAAGGTCTCATTATTTTCGTTTTGTTTTTGATTCCTTTTATCGTATGCTTTATTGACGATAAATCTAAAACACTATGTGGAGAATTTCTATACGCTACACTGACTTCATGTATAATGACAACCTTGATTAGTGTACAAAAAATAATTACTATAAATTCTGAGAATGAGATACTCAATCGACTTTATGACAAGACCTGGGATTATCCAGCAACCTATGAACTCTATATGATAGCAAGTTTAGGCATATCTATACCAATATTCATATATTTACAAAGGGGAGTTGGCATGTCTAAAGCACAAAATAATTTTGAAGAATAAAAGATATTTGAGTAATGAAAACCATGGTTTATCTTACTCCATTAGTACTCCAAACAAATATACTTACAATGGCAAAGAGCTGGTGGATGAATTTGGGTTGAATTGGTATCACTATGGAGCACGGTATTATGATCCACAGATAGGAAGATGGCATAGTATAGATCCGGCGGATGAATTACATAGCCCTTATACATATTGTGCGAATAATCCTGTAATGCTGGTGGATCCGGATGGTAGAATAATTAAAGTAGGATCAATTCTGATGAAATATGATGAACAAGTGGTTTTAGCAGTATTTCGTACAACTTTTGTACAGGATTTAATGAGATCCTTTGAGAAAAATGGTAAATTTGAACATATAGAATATAATGTTTTAGCGGGCTCAAGTAAAATCCCTAACGAATGTGGATACACTCGAGGAATACCTTTCATTTTTGGAGGAGTTTATAATTTTGAAACAATTATAAACTTAAATATAAGTAGTGGATCAAGTTTTCTTAACAACTGTGACACATATCTTCATGAATTCACTCATTTTGAGCAAAAGGATCAATATATGAATATGTTTGGCTTCACCACAGGAATGGAAGAAATTATACTGTATGACTATGCTTATACCAGAAAAAGAGTCA
Organism: uncultured Candidatus Cloacimonadota bacterium; assembly: GCA_964419225.1. Lineage (GTDB taxonomy): Bacteria > Cloacimonadota > Cloacimonadia > Cloacimonadales > CAYQPF01 > CAYQPF01. The sequence continues at coordinate 13,079 of CAYQPF010000089.1, forward strand.
ATGCATTAATGGAAATAGCAAAAAGTAAAAACATTCACTGTACTTTAGAGCAAGCTTTTAATATTGATATTCGTAGTATGGGTTGGGATCAGGGTGGAAGAAAGCGTTTTATGGATACTGGAGGTGAACAGTGGCTGATAGAAACCGGCATAAAGGAGTATGAAAAGAAAAAATGAAAATAGTAAAAGTAACGATTATATTTCTTGTTCTTATTTTGGTAGTATTTCTTTTACTTAATTATAATAATATAAGGAAATATATATATGCACCCTACGGTCAAGATGTTTTAACCAGGAACAATTATTGTCTTTATGAATATAAAATAGCAAATAAACCACAAAACTTTGATTCACTATATTGGCAGTATGAAATTTCATCTGAATTAGAATACAAGAGAGAATATCTTGAAGTTGTTAAGTTAAGAGAAAGCTATTTAAAAAAAAGAAGTCGTTCGAAATATTTAAGACAGCCTTGGGCAAAACCAGAAAATTCTCATTTTCTATTTCCACCTGATGCAAGTTTGGTGAATAAATCCTTTGCTAATGTTTATCCAGTTTATGTCTTTAAAGAGGCAAATGGGTTTTACTTTTCTTCTTTTCCCTTCTATAAAATAAAAGATTTATTGAAATTCAATTATAGATTTTCTGGTTTCCAATGGCATATATATTACTGTATTGTAAAAAATGAAGGTTTGTATTATCTTGAAAATAAAAAATCAGAATTATTGTTTCATAAAGGTGAGTCTGAAGGCGGATACTTCAATTGCATGGGCAAGTATTTTTATATTAGACACTATGATTCAATCAAATTTTTTGATACTATATATAAAAATGTCGATGAATACTCTTTAATTACTTACAATTCTGATCATCCAATGGAATTTCTAATTTGGTTTGATTCTGATTTCAAGGTGTTACGGATGGACAAATCATATTATTACGATAAAGGTTATGGGATTTATCTAAAAAAATAAATAGAGCACAGGCTAGTTAATAAAGAATTGAAGGTATAGGAAGGGAAGCTTATAAGAATCATCAGAGCCTTATAAAACTTTAACTGAGCAATCTGCCATTGAGTATATTTATGACATCATGGACAGAGTAGTTTTAACCAGAGATGGTAACCTGCGTACTCACGGTAAATGGGTGTTTACCAAATACGATGTACAGGGCCGGGTAATTATGACAGGTACACAAAGATCCCCTAATGATGCTTGGGAAGATGTGCAAGCATTTATGGCTCACCAGAGCAGAACTGGAGAATGTTATGAAATCAGAACGAATTTAGATTTCGAAACTACTTTTGGCTATTCTAATCAGGCTTTTCCGGATATAAACAGTTCGGATTTTCCCTGTGAAATCTTATCTGTTAATTACTATGATGATTATAATTTTGATTATCAGTTTAAATTAACGTATGACTCTGTTTCAGACTATCCTAATGTTTCGAAAAGTGATTTTGTGCTTGGTAAACCCACAGGATCATTAGTTAAGAATTTAGTTGAAGAATATTGTTTAGTATTAGTAACAGAACCAATAGTATATTCATGTCCTTCTGATCCGATTGTATATATTACGAACGCTGAAGGTGTAACACTCGGGAACAGCTTTTCCACTTTACCCAATCAAAGAGTGACGATATCTCCCAATTCTACTCTACCTGACAGATCATTACCTAATAAATGGATGTTTTCTGTCCAATATTACGATGAATTTGGGCGTGTTATCCAATCTCAGAATATAAACCAAATGGATAAAAAAACAGTGACAAATACACAATATGATTTCAGCGGGAAAGTCTGCCAAACTAAAACAAATATAATCCATGCTTATGGTAGTGATGTTTTTGAGATAAAAAAAGCATTTCAATATGATTCTGACGGACGCGTGAAAAGAACCTACCAGCAAATCAATTCTGAACCGGTTATCCTTGTTTCCCAGATGAAATACAATGATATAGGTCAATTAGTCGAAAAGAATATAAACCATACCATGACCGAGACAGATATTTCTACGATAAACACAGCTCTGTTAGATGTGGCAGATTTACCTTCGAGTTCTTTTATGCAGTCACTCGATTATCGTTATAATATCAGAGGATGGCTGACGAGCATAAATAATGTGAGTTTAAATAGTGACCATGTTTCTGATTATGGTAATGCAGATGACACTAATGATGATTCTAATGATAAATTTGGTATGGAATTTGTTTATAATGATGCTTCTAATGCCAATTCACTTTATAATGGGAATATTTCCGTTATACAGTGGAAATCAAAGAGTATGGATACGATTACCCGTAAATATGCCTATAATTATGATAGTTTGAGTCGCCTGACATCCGGCAGATACAGTGACAAGACATCACCTTCTGCTGTTTGGACAACATCAGAGGATTTTTCAGAAAAAGATATCAGCTACGATTTTAATGGCAATATTTTAGCACTTAAGCGTAATGGCAGGAATGGCACAGCTGTCTCTACGATTGATAATCTGACTTATTCCTATTTTGGTAATAAGTTAGTAGGTGCAGATGATGCAACAACCTCAAGCTTTGCCGGAAATGATTTTCAGGAGCATGGACAAAAATATAGTCGGGATGCTACAACTGACATTGAATATATTTATGATTCCAACGGGAATATGGTCCGGGATAAGAATAAAGGGATTACAGTTGAATACAATATGCTGAATCTGCCCAGGCAGGTTAAATTTACGGACGGGAGTATTATAGAATGGGTTTACAGCAGCAGCGGACAAAAATTGCGGAAGCTTGTCTATAACGCAGATGGCACAACACAAAGCATAAAAGATTATGTGGACGGGGTTGAATACTCAACAGCAGATGTTACTGTTGATGGAGTGACAACAACTGTAACAACACTTGATTTTATTCCCTTTGAGGAAGGAAGAATGAGACCTGTTGAGAATAGTCCCTTAAAATATGAATACGATATCAAAGATCATTTGGGTAATGTACGCATGACAATGACTCCAAACACAAGCAATCAGCCAACTGTTCTTCAGGAAGACAGTTATTATCCGTTTGGCTTAAAAATGGGATTATCTACAGCCACTGGTACTCCGAACAAATACACATACAACGGCAAAGAGCTGGTGGATGAGTTTGGGTTGAATTGGTACCATTATGGAGCCAGGTATTACGATCCCCAGATCGGAAGATGGCATAGTATAGATCCGGCGGATGAATTCCATAGTCCGTATGTGTATTGTGCGAATAATCCGGTGATGCTGGTGGATCCGGATGGGAAATGGACAACAAGCTTTAATGAAGAAAACAATACTGTTTCAACAACCGCTGAGGAGAATGATAATTTAGCTGGATTGTATTCTCAACTAGATATATCAGAAGAAGATTTTTGTAAACAATTTAATCTTGAGACTGCAGGGAGTATTAATATAGAGGCAGGAGTAACAAGTTTTGATATAACATCAAATGTTCTAAAGAATAATGATTTTTCCAAAGATGCCTCAAATTTAAACTGTTTTTCGTCAAGTCTTTATGGTGTAGGCATAACTGATGAAGAAATGATGATCCAAAGCAATGGAGTTGGTTTAACCCAATCTTTAATTAATGACTTCGGTCTTTGTGAAGTAAGTAAATCTACCTCAGGTACTATACGAACCTGGACAGATAAAGTAACAAATATAACGACACACATTGCAGTTTATGCATTAAAAGATAGTAAGGGGAACGAATGGGGAATTGGTAGATTGGGGCCAAATGAAAAAGTTTCTTTGCAAAATTTAAATAATCTTTACGATAGTAAAAATCCAAGAATTATAACAAATTTGAAATATGGTGGAATTCCTAATGAATAAATTTGTTAGTTGTATTGTTTTCCTATTTATTTTATCTCAACTATACACAGATTCAGTAAATTCCGAATTTATTGAAGTTAAATTAACAAAAAGCGAAATGAATGTTATTGAATTGTGGCATATAAACAATCCTTTTCTTTTGTTTAATGCTTTTGTTGATAAAGATAGCTTAAAATTGATAATATCTACCAGATATAAAGAATACAAAAATCTGAGACTTCCCAATACAATAGTTATTCCTTTTCCAGAAATTGAAATAGGTGAGTATAAATTAGTCATTAAGTCTAATAATGATGAAAAAGAAATTATTGTCTCTAATACTAAAACAACCTCTTCATTATTACAGTTAGTTAATCTAAATAATCAACCAATTTGGGTTAAAACTAAAAAGAATAAAAGAAATAAGATTAGTATTTTAAAAGACTCTAAAGAATTGATGATTCTGTATGATAGTTTTACGCTGGAAGACGAAATATGTTTTATTGATTCGAGATATTTTTGGGATTATAATAGATGTTACCCAGATGTTATGACCTTGCCATTTCCTATACTCAGAAATGGAGAGTACGAAATAGTAAATAAAGTGGAAAATGAAATAGTAAAAAAGAAATTTTTTATTATTAAATAGTGTCATACCATGTCTGATTTGAATGAATAATAATGGAAATGTAAGGTCCATGCACACTTCGCTCGTTTCTCTCGAGAAGCAAATTGACACCCCGTTATTTAGAGAATTTTTGCATGGATATTCAGGATAAACAGTATAGTAAAACAATATGAATGAAAGAAGTTAGAGTCGGATGGTTGCGAACGCTACCGGAAACCTGATTCTGAACTATGATCTGAAAGACCATCTGGGTAATGTCAGAATGACAAAAATAGTTGTTAATTGTTAGTTGTTAGTTATTAATTAAGGGAGAGATAAAATGAGAGAACAGGAAGATCATTACTATCCATTTGGTCTCAAAATGGATGGTTTATCTTACTCTTCCGGTACTCAGAATAAATACACTTACAATGGCAAAGAGCTGGTGGATGAGTTTGGCTTAAATTGGTATCACTATGGTGCCAGATATTATGATCCGCAGATCGGAAGATGGCATAGTATAGATCCTGCTGATGAATTCCACAGTCCGTATTTATATTGTGCGAATAACCCAGTGATGTTGGTGGATCCGGATGGAGCTGTTACATATGATACCAAAAACCTAAATTGGTTAATTGAAGCGGGTGACACATTTAATCAAATATGTGCTGATTTGGGATTTACAGGAGCTGAAATGCTTGAAGTTAATCCACAGATTACTAATCCTAATAAAATTGAAGCAGGATCTATAATAAGTGTTCCACAAGTCGAAAGGATAAAAGCACTCCAATGGGCTTATCAAAGTGTTGGGGATAAAAAATATGAGTGGTTGAGTGTAATCGACAATTTTTCAACTAAAACTTGGAAATGTAACAAACTCGATAATGATGCTTATGAAAAAGGAGCTGGTGTTGATTTTCCAAAAAGACAAATTTTCGGAATATATTCTTTAAAAACACCTGCTGGTGCTACTACATTAGCCAGTAAAACAGTTAACAGTATTGGAAAATTTTATATAACTTATGATCCCAAGCCAGGCGATCTAACATCATTTGATAATGGGAATGTAAACGGACATACTGTGATTAAAGCACTTAATAACTTTTACATTGGAGCTTCTGAAAAGGATGTTGCAATCAGATCTATGGATTATCTTCTAGAACACGGATTCATAAATCCTACATATAGAACATATAGGAATTAGTATATGAAAACTAAAAAAATAATAATAGTTCTATTCTTCTTTTTTTCAATCCTATTAATTTATTCTATTTTTCAACATACCTTATGCTACAAAATTAGAACATATAAATTAAAGAAAGATAATAGAATTATTAATGTCACAATTTATAAGTTTGTGAATAAATATTATGGGATACGAGTAGATGGTAAAAATATCGAATATCCCTATTTTATAATTCTTGATACAAAAAACAGAAGAGTTTTTATTCCTAATGGCCCGAAATTTTCTTATAGAAAATCATTATTTTTCTGGAGAAAGGATGTTCTGCCTGGTGTTGAGTATGATGGAGTAAAAACGGAGGGAATGGGTTTTTACTGGGATGACCATTATATTATTTTTAACTACATATCAGATAATATGGACGGAATAAAAGTTAGTAATCGTGTGTTCAAATAGAATACATGGAGGATTATACTTACCCTTTCATTTCAAAATGTGTCGAACGTGATGAATCATAAGGGTAATAGTTAAACTGTTCTGATAAATCTGATTGACAAATTGAATTATTTATTGTTCTGATACACAAAATAATTCTCTTCGGGAGTGAATATGAGTGCTGAAATTGAGTTTGAGACAAATATTATTATTCGGGAAGCTTCAGAGAAGTTTCAAATCGAAAAAATATATTTATTTGGCTCACATGCAAATGGCTCTGCTGACGAGGAAAGTGATATTGATCTTTGTATTATCTCCAGTGATCCCAGGAGAAAAATAGATATATTAAGAGATTTACGCAAGGCACTCATTGGTAAAATTCATCATTCATTAGATATATTAGTTTATTCTCCCCTTGACTTTGCTGAAAGAGCGACCAGTATGAATAGTATCGAACGGGATATCCTTACTCAAGGTATAATGATCTATGGATAAAAAACCCTATCATGAATGGCTCAATTTTGCCAATAGAGATTTACAATCTGCTGTTTTCCTGCAAAATATGTACCCTATACCTTTTGAAATCATCTGTTATCATTGCCAACAAAGTGCTGAAAAATTCTTAAAAGCATACCTTATTCTTAATGATGTCAAAGTGAAACGAACTCATGATTTGGTAGTCCTCCAAGAAGATTGTTGCAGACTTAATTCGGATTTTAAGACTATTGAAAATGAGTGTATTAATCTAACAGATTATTCCGTTACAACAAGATATCCATATCCCATGGAATTAAATGAGCATGATATGAAAATGGCAATCAAAGATGTTCAGCATATAAAAGAATTTGTGGAATTCATTATTGAAAGTAAAGAAAAGGTATGACAATTGTTGTAACATGCTCATGTATATACAGATAAACACTATCCTGAATAGTAACGAAAACCATGGTTTATCTTACTCTTCCGGTACTCAGAATAAATACACCCTTTGGGAAGGATTGAGTATTGAGGACTGAGCATTGAGTGAGGGAAAAGGGAAAAAAGCAGAAACGGGAGTGGATGAATTTGGTCTGAATTGGTATCATTATGGGGCTTTATAAAGGATTGAGTGTTGAGGATTGAGGATGCGAGGAAATGTATTTCCGGGAAATGGACAAAATGGACTTTATGGACTATATAGACAAACTCAAAGTTTTTCCTCAGTAAACTGGATAGACAATTCATTCTCTTAGCCTTCCTTTTTCTATTTGAAATGAGGCCATTTCGGCTCCAAAAGAAACTAAACAGATCACATCTTTTTAATTCTGAAGAACCCGAGTAGTGTCATGTCAAATAAGGCTAGACTGATAAAATGTAAAGAATGAGAGAGCCACATCACACCTCCCGGCTATAGAGCATGGACATAATTAAACCCGAACTGTGCAGTAGAATCTTTACAATCTGGCTGAAACAAGTGAATTTGAAGGACTTACAATCTCACTCACCATATATTTATTATATAACCTCGTTCGATTGCAAACCTTCACTCTTCACGATCTTCGACCCAGCTTGCAAACCTCTACTGCACAATCCGGGTTAAACTGGACGCCCTTTTAGGGCGTAATTATATTTTTTTTTGCCCGGTGGCTTCCTATGCTGTGCAAATATGAAGAGAGAAATGTATAATAAGCAATATTGACTTTTTACACACCCCGTCAGCTTCGCTGCCACCCTTCTTGGTAAAGGGGAAATAAATCTATGCCAGATAATATGTTAGCTAAACATATTCAATATGTTTTCAGGATCTTCTTTTAGAGAATCGTAGGTTAAAAACCTGCGAAATAACCGGATTAATCCGGCGTTCCATTAGTTTTTGCACAGCCTCTTAAACTGCCGTCTAAACTCTTATGTCCTACGACTATCTTTCAATGGAAAAAAGTTTTTTTCGTTTCACGAGGATGAATTCCGCATTTCCGCATCTATCTATATGAAGGGTGGAAAAAGTGGCCAGTAGTCAGTAGTCAGTGGGGAGAAGGAAATTCGGAACTGCAGACCATGACTTTAAGGCGAACCCGGGAGCCAGGATTAAGCTCTTCAAAAAAATAAACCCTCAAAG
>CAYQPF010000090.1:0-21098 GCA_964419225.1 uncultured Candidatus Cloacimonadota bacterium
AATGAAAACTAGATCAATTTAGAGCTCTGTATGCCTTGATGTTATCGCTGATTTCTTCAAAAATAAAAGGATTGTCACTGCCAATTAGTTCGGCAGAAGAAAAGTTGAATTTCTGGTAAGCCTGTAAAGCCTGGGCAACACCGAAAGTTCCCGAGCCTGCAGAGGTGTAAACCTGCTCTGCTGCTGCTCCACAAGCCCACACAAGAGCTGCTTTATCCTGCATGGTCAGGTCTTCACTGTAACGGAAATGGTGGGAGAGTGTCTGTAGATAATCATTGAGCTGGGTCCAATTAGGAAAACCTCGTGCTTCATAATCATCATCTACTACGAAATTCCGCCCCTGATAGTTATGATTGTAATCATCAGCATCAGAGAAGGAGACATTATTGGTAGTTTGCAAATAAACTAGAATTTGACCCATAGCTATAGAAGGACAGCCGGCCAGACTGCGAATCCCTGTAACAGGATCTATCGGACACATGTTTTTATAGGGATCACCCTGGGACCAGGTGGTTTTAACCCAACCCTCAGTCTCAGTAGATCCTGCAGGCGGCCATTGCTCAATCCGGGTTGGAGGGACTCTGGACTCTAATTCTTCCCACTTGGCATTTCTGGCTTGAAGGGCTTCTGCTGGAAGATTCGGCAGATTTTGGGTTTTGTATAATAGATCGTAAGTCATTAAGGTTTGAGCTATATTTTCCTGATCCTGATCAGATATAATAAAGCTGGAGGTGGAGGAATAAGCCATTACAGCAGGCAAATCAGTATTCGCACTTATAATCAGAAATCCTTTGGGAGAAAGGTTAATAACATACCCCAGTAACAGACCATCCTGGGTTAAAGTGTTCAAAGAGTTTAACTGGAATGACTTTTCCGGATAGACACTGTTCCAGAAGTTTTGAGCGACTTGGGTAGCTTTTTCAGGCGAGACAGGAGAACAGTATAAGCTAATTGTACAGAACAGGAGAATGGTTATCAATACATATTTCATAAAGAGATACCTCCTTTAATTAAAAAACAAATCCAAAGTGAAAGAAATGGTCTTGGATGTCAAGACAAAATACACTAGGTGTGTATCAATGGTGAAGGTATTAGCACAGTGGTCGGAGTGCAAAGTTCTAGGGCAACCTCACAGGTTTGCCCTAACATAAATTTGAGAGTAAATACCATTTTAAATTCGTATCATATGAATAGAGGTCTGAGAGTACCAGTACCTAAAATATGATATCTGAATAATAGGCTGCATGCTAACTCTGCTAGACGCTAGTCCCTATTTTAAGAGAACTGCTTTCATGATTTTCTCATAACCAATAGTCTTCATCTGATAAAAATAAATTCCTGATGCTACAGGTTTTTGTTTGGCATCTTTTCCATTCCAAACAATAGAGTGTCTTCCTTTTTCATAATAACCTTTCACTAAGGATAGTACTGTTTGTCCTTTAATGTTGAAGACTTTGATTTCTACTGAACAAGAATTCTTCAATTCAAAATTAATTTTAGTTGAAGGGTTAAATGGATTTGGACTATTTTGCTCTATTTTTGTGACATAATTGGTAGCAGGATCAATATTTTCAACAGGCACATAAACTAGCCAAACTCTTTCAACGTTGTTTATGTTATCAGAAACAAGTGCTTTGATCTGATACATTCCACTTTCTGTAAATGAATAATTAAAGGTCGTGCCAACTATATGAGTAAGTGTGTCGTTAACATACCAATGGCAGGTAAATGGACTATCTGAATCAGTTACCTGTATTGAAAAGTTGAGGGAATTTCCGACAATGCAAACAAGACTGTCTTCTAATGGTGAATAGGAAGTTATCACAGGAGGAAGACTATTGTTTTGAATATCGAGAATCTCTGAATTTGGGCTATTCCCTTCAAAATAACATGCAACAACATAGTAGTGATAGGAATTTTGATGATCAATTACGTCTGTAAATGAATTCGAAGTTGTATTTCCAATTGCAATGAATGAGCCAGTATTCTTTTGTTTATAAATGCCGTAGCTCTGAAGTTGTACACGTGAGTCATTTTGATTTTGGATTTTATGCTTGTTTGATTGTCTGTTTAACCTCATTTGAGCATCCCAGTTAATAGTTACAAGGGTGTCTTCTAAAGAATAACTTACATTTTGAGGAGGCGTCATATATTCCAAAGAAAAGTCATAATTTGATAAAACAGTACCCATGCCGATATTTAGATTATGATAATCTTCTGCATAATAAAAGGGAGTTTGAGAAGCAAGAGAACTGTAATTACCTGCATTTAGTAAAAGCAAGTAGGTACCATCATCATTCGGGATGGTTGTCGTATTACCAGCAGCAATTTTGACATTTGTCAAATCAGTTAAAGTGTCGGCAAAAGTTATTTGACCGGAAACAACCCCGGTTTCATTCAGAGGACTATTAAAACTGAAGTCATCTAAATACCAATTTTCAATATAACCTGAAAACCCACTGTAAAGGAAGGAAAATTGAACATCTGGCTGATTGATAAAAGCTTGTGGAACTTCAACATTAACTAATTCAGCAGGAATGTCTGAATCAAATGTTCTATTCCAGATATTGGTCCAGGCACCATCACCATTGCGGATTTCCAACCCAATAGTACTTTCGACCGGAGCGTAATTATCCAGCATGAACTTAAAGGAAGCTGTAGCACTTAATATGCCTGTTGCATCAAAGTATGATGTGCTGAGACGGGAAGTACCGTTAAATCCCGGAGTTCGAGACATTCTCACTTCCGGAGATGTTCCGCCGGCGAAATTAGTAGCAGATTGAGACCAACTTGTCTGGTGTTGGTCGATAGTCCATCCTTCGGGAGGCCAGTTAATAAAATCCTCTGTAACTTCAATCATGCCCTGCCCTACAACAAAATCAAACTGAGCTATTACATTAGGGGTATTGGTTGATGAAATATTCAGATTGATATGAATAACATTCCCCAAGATAGCAGTTGAAGATATTTGAACCGGGATAGTTTTTTGAATACTGGAATTTGGAAAAATATCACCAAAAGCGATTTCATTATTATCGATTATAAGAGTGTTATCAGTAGTAGAAACTAAAGCGATTACACCTGTTACTTTTGAGTCATTTGGATTATTTATTTTAAGGCCCATGAAAATAGTTTCACCAGGTTCACATAGTCCGTCATTATCAGCAGGTGAGTCGTTTAAGGAAAATCCGTCAAAGAAGATTGCTGGTTTTTTGATATTTAGAGAAACAGGTAAACAGAGATTTTCATTTGCAGATGTAAGGTTGAAATTAATTGTTTGAACAGATTCCGGGCAGTTATCTGCTACATGTAGAATGAAATAATCCTTATTAAACTCTAAACTTCCTCCTGGAATATCATTGTATGTAGATGCCGAAGATGTTATCGTAAGATATTGACTGCTTGAAGACAATGTAACCGAAATGTCTGTGGAAATGCTTTGTCCGATATTCTCCAAAGCAATACCAAGATTGACTATTTCACCCGGAGTAATGATATCATCATTAGGAGTATTGGTAATAACATCACCCAGAACAAGATGGGGAACTTCATAGTTAACAGGTAGCCCGGTAAACAGAATTGCAGTTTGGGCTGTAATATGTTTTGCAGTAATCGGATAAACATTGTCATAAGTATATTGCAGACCAATAGTAGCTGTTGGATCCTGGATACCGATTGTGCAATACCCTTGATGTTCAATGTTGGTATCATCTGTATTGTCAACATTATTGAACACTTTATACTGAATTTTTATTTTTCCATCACCTTTCAGAGTCGGGTAATAACTTTGATCATAAAGAATTATCTCGAAAGTTTCTTCATTATTGTTACTATTCCCTGCCATATTTTGTGCTTTATACCATTCAATAACAAAATAGTGATTTACCGGATCATAATATGTATAAAGCTTGCCGGTGGTAGAATTATTTACCAAAATAAGATCATCCCAAAAGGCAGCAATTATAGGGCTTGGACCCATTGGACCAGGTAAAGGATAATTTCTGAATGTGTTGGCTATTGTGGGTGTTGAGGTATTTCCAAACGATACCCAACCATTAGAACAAATACTGATGTTTGAATATGTTTCCCCATAGAATTTGAAGGGGAAGGGCAGGGACATAGAAGTAGTAAAATCGTCATTATTTCCTGTGTCAGTAAGATTAATATTGTTTCCTAACCCCTCATGTAACTCCAGCCAGGCATAGGTAGGACAATCTTCATATTCTATATCCTGATCGTCATAGCAAACATATCCGTAAGAGTCGGGTCTGAGTGGATCGTGGACAGTTGAATTCCCAATTAGCATGGTCAGTGTTTCATTTTCATAATATCCTTGATTGTTATAGAAATAGATGTTAAAATTCACTGTTTCACCAGGCAGTATTTGATTGGAAATTGAGATTTGGAAGTTGTTATTTGAAGTTGAACCTTGAGCTGCAGAAGGAATATTCCCAAGGTAAGCAAGTGAATCTGCCAGAATATATCTTGAATCATTACACCTTATTTTAGCATATATATCAGTCAGATCACATGGCCCATTATTGTTAACCGTTAGATTTAAATCTGCTGTTTCTCCAGGGTTAATATAAGTGTTACCATTCTGGAAACTATAACTAAAAATATCCAAATCAACCCCTGCAATCGAGAGAGTAAAGCTACTGTTCCAAGTCCCCTGAGCAGTTACAATTTGTATATCAATTCTGGAATTATGTCTGTTTGGACAAGCTGGTGATATTTGAATAATAGGACCATTTGTTAATGTAAGAGTACTGTTAGATGTTATGGAAGGGAAACTGAAACTTTCATCACTTATTGTTAAGTAAGGATCAGTGGATGAACAGGACATAGAACCATTCACATCGATGGCAGTAAAATTTTTCAGAGTTAAAAGTAATTCAACAGATTCTCCTGAGTTAGGAAGTTGATTGGAATTGCCGGATGTCCCTTCATTATTATCATCGTCAATTAAATGTGAATTATAGCCTACTATGCTTTCATTAGAGAAGATAATATCCCCATTATGCGGCATATAAGCAGGTTTAGTTGCCGTAACAGTAATGTTGGATGCAGTATCAGGATTTATATTAAGTACTAATAACCCCAATTCGTTTGTATAGCCGGAAACATTGATGTCTGTGTTCTCAGCATACATAGATATCCAAACATCTTTAACGGGTTGGTTTTGACCGTCAATGGCTGTAAAATATATAGTATTTGTGCCATGTGCAATACTTGTCGGATAATTAATGGTCATACTCTTTGGTTCTCCCATCAGAATTTCCATAGAGGGATCACCCATTAAATTCATCCAATGTGTGAAAGTTTTTGCCATAACAGGATTAGTTGCAAAATAGGATTTGATGAAAAATAATTTGGAATACAACATCGCTTCGCCCATTGTTCGTAGTTCATGTTTGAAAATACCATCAAATATTGAAACTGCTAAACTATTGTTATATCCTGTATGTGTATGTGAAGTTGACATCCCGATGGCTGTGGCACCACCTTTTGGAGAAGTCGGAGTTCCTGCTAAAACCAAAGCTTGAATTCTACTTATATCACTTGATGCAAATGCACCGGTACCACATGTCAAAAGAACACAATTGGCTAATTTGTTTAGATTACTTAAATTTGTAGCATCCTCGGCATACCAACTGCTCATTCCTAAAAAGCCGCGATAGTTAAAAAAGATTGCACCACTATTTAATGCTGTTGTTATTCCACTATTAAAGGGTGAATTATAAATTTCAGTAAAATTATAAGTATTGTCATACGAAAGCATTTTTTCTTTAATGTTTTTACATACATCAACACAAGATTGACCAGAGATTGATGGATCACCAACTAACAGATTTTTGTGATACCAATCCGTTGAACCCATAAAAGGATTTCTTTCAGACAATTTTATTTTTGTAATGATGGTTAACAAATTAGCCGCAGTATCAATAGGCAATCTGCCAATAACCACATCTCCTAAAAAATCAGTAGTTCCTCCGGATAAAAGAGAATACGGATAATCACCATCTCCTGAATAATATCCGTAGTCAATATTAAAGGTAGGTATTCTGAGAGATGCGTTTTGATTAGCATTTCCAATGAGAATTACATATTCCGGAGGGTTTTCCCAAGTATTATAAGCATTTTGTATATATGATTTTATGTCGTTTTTATCGGTTCCTGTCAAGGCTGTTGATGCCAAGTTTACTTCATACCCCATTTGCCTCTTCCATAGAGCTAATTGATTAACTACAGGTTGTAATGTGTTATCAGCTTTATAGATCATCAGAATCGAAGTTTTTTGGTATTCAGGCATTTCATCTCTGATTTGATCATAATTGCATACAAGCCCTTGATATATTTTCTCAAAAGCACGGGACATCTTCGGTTTTACAGGGATTGTTGATAATCCCATTTGCGGAATAATATGAATTCTTACTGAAATATTTTGTGATACTTCCAATTCCTTTTTACCAGCATTATAGATAAACGGTTGAAAGCTGATATTGACCAGATTTAAATCTCTGATTATCGATGGTTCACTAAACAAGATCTTATTTGAAGGATAGTTTTCTCCTTTAGAATAATAGTTTTTGTCAATACTCAAAATCTTGTTAGGAGTTATTTCTTCTCCATTTTGGGAGGGATAAACCAGGTAATCATTAAAGATTGTTTTGTTCTCTGATAATTGTTCAATGCTTATTTGGGAGTTGGTTGGAATAGCCAGGAAAGTTCCGAAAATTGGTAATTCGGGATAACCCTTTTTGTCCAAATATCCGGCTTCCGGGTGAGAAATACGTGTTAGGACTTTGTTGTCATGGAAAACAGATTCTTTTTGAAATTCGGAGAGATTAAACTCAAGATCATAAAAATCACTTCCACTATTAGTGATTTTGAACAATGGTTGAGAATCTTGTAATTGAACTTGTTCAGCACTAATGAACAAATATGCAATCAACAAAAAAAGTATCACAAATATTCTTTTCACATAACCTCCTACTGAATGGATTTTCCAACTCAAGTATTAATTAATATTTGTTATAATTATAGCATATATTATTCCATTCTTATGAAATAAATGAAATAATTTTTGGATTTGATAAATGATTAAAATGTAGAGGCCAATCTGAAAAAACGCAAGAGAACTGTAAATTGTTTAGTTGTTGTTGAATGAGTACGTCGAAGTGGTTTTAAGAGCTTCAAAATAGAATTCAAAATTGAACCCTATTGGTCTGTTATAAGTTATCAGCTTGATTGTAAAAACTACGGACAGAAATGAATACCACAGTAAACAAACCCAGTCGGAACTAAGTTTAGAAACTTAAACAACTGGATAAGTATCACAAATAGTTGTAAGTACTATTGTAGAATTTTTGGAAACTTTCTGTCGAAGCTGTTCATGCTTTTTTTGATAGATTATAGTATTTCTTTGTTAGGGTGTAGAACCACATTATTGGTATTGATATCCAGTGGATTAACTTAACGGATTCTCGAATTTTTAGGAAAGAAATGCTCTGAATGAGGTTCAATAAAATACTTGTTTTTTGTTAAATAAATGTCATACTTTGTTTAATGGAAAAAAATTGGAGGGTATATGCGATTTCTGAAAGATGCTCGAATCAAAAAGAGACTGGTAATTGTTTACAGTGTGATTATTCTCATTGCACTGGTGTTAATGGCAATGGCAACATTAATTACTTTTAAGATGAACTCAGCTAAGCAGGTCGCAAAATTTCGTGAAACTACCAGAGACAAAGCATATATTGATCTGAAGGACAATGTAGAATTTGCCTGGCAGGCATTAGAGCGATACAATCAGATGGTTCAGTCGGGTGACATGACATCAGAGGTTGCAAAAAATCAAGCCTTGAAGTTGATAAGCAATTTGCGTTTTGATAAGGGAGCCGGATACTTTTTTATTATTGATACAGTAGAACCCTATCCGCATATGATAATGCATCCGATTTCACCGGAGCTGGATGGACAGATCTTAGATAAAGAAAAATATAACTGTGTGGGAGAAAACAAAGAAAATTTATTTGTAGCCATGGTAAAAGCGAGTAAAACAACAGAGGGAGAGTTTGTAGAATACTTGTGGGCAAAGCCTGATGCAAAATCAAAAGATGATTTGACGAAAAAGCTGACATTTGTCAAAAAATTTGAACCCTTTGATTGGATAATAGGATCCGGGGTTTATTTGGATGTCGTTGATCAGCAAGTGAAACAAAATATACTTGATAATCAGCATCAGAGTTATCAACTTCTGATCATTCTGCTCATAAGCGGAATTTTAATTTTATTTGGGAGTTATATCGCATCCGGAATAATTGCAAAAGATATCAGTGGTCCACTTCAGAAAATGACAGATCAATTTTTTCAAGCAGCAACGGGAGATCTCACAATCCGAATGGATACAGATAAGATTATGTGCTCACAAATAATGGGCTGTAATAAACCTGAGTGTACGAGTTATAGTAAAGATGACGGTTTATGTTTCCTGAAAGTTGGTAGTTTTGCTCCGAAGATGGGTCATGAGATACTTTGTCCCAAAATATTGAAAGGAATTTATCCAAGTTGTGATGTATGTGTTGTGATGAAGCAAATGACTCGAAATGAGCTGAGTACATTATCTGTTTGCTTTAATGGTTTCATGGATGAATTTTCTTTTGTGGTAAAGAGTTTAGCAGAGAATTCCAGAATGATCAATGAAACTAGCGGAGAATTAACTCTTATTTCATCAACCTTAGCGACACTCTCGGAAGAGATGAATTCTCAGGTCGCAAATGTGGCTTCCAGCTCTGAAGAAATCAGTGCTAACTCTAATTCTATTGCTGCCTCCAGTGAACAGGCATCCGAGAATGTTCAAACAGTTGCTGCAGCTGCAGAAGAAATGTCCACAGGCATCAAAATCATGGCGAAGGCTGCAATACAAACCAATGAACAAGTACAGGCAATGTTGGATCGTTTACAGTCTTTGGGAAATAATACAACCTCTATCCAAAGTAGTATCAGTGTTTTTGTTGGGAAATTTAAAGAAATAACTCACAGTATGACAGATTTAAATGGCATGCTTTCAGGAATATCAGACAATACTCAACAGGCTAATAAGATAGCACAAACTGCAAATCAGGAAGCTGCAAGTGCTCACACAGTAATGGAGAGAATGAATAATTCTGCAAAGGAAATTGGTAAAATCCTCAGAGTTATCAATGATATAGCCTCTCAGACAAATATGCTGGCCCTGAATGCAACAATAGAAGCAGCAAGTGCGGGAGAAGCAGGAAAAGGATTTGCTGTTGTTGCTAATGAAGTAAAAGAGCTGGCTAAACAAACTGCTAATGCCACGGAACAGATTTCATCATTGATTGAAGAACTTCAGTCTGCAGCTGCAAATTCTTCATCAACAATGCAAAATATTACTACAGTAATTAGTGAGTTAAGTACAATAAATGGTGATGTTGCTCAAAGGGTTGGAAAACAGTTATTAGCAACCCGTGAAATTACAAAGGGAGTTCAAAATATCCAGACTGAAGCAGAAAATATTGGCACAATTTCAGAGAGTAACAACAAATTGTCTTTAGAGATGATTGATTTTTCCGAAACTGTTAAGCGTGGTATGAATGATATAACACATAACACTGAAGAATCTGCTTTGGCTGCTCATGAAGTAGCTATGAGCAGTGATGAAGCAAATAAAAGCGTCAGGGATGTAACACAACAAACCACAGAAATAACTGCCGGAATAAATGATGTGACCAAAAATGTAAATGAAATTTCCCAGGAAACTTCTGAAACAGCTCAAAGCGCTGATATCGTCAGAAATAAAGCTGAACAGTTAGCCGACCTTGCATCTCAGCTACATAAGTCAATTGCACATTTTAAAGTATAAGGAACATTGCATTTAATAAAGCTGTTGTAAGGGATATCTTCTTATAACAGCTTTTTTAAGTTTGTAACATGGTTTACTTTCGATTTTCAGGTTTTATTCCAATACAGATTTTAAGTGCAGGATATGCATCACAATAATAATATGTCCCATTGTAATATTTTTCAGAAACATTCTCTCGATGCTGTTCATATTTTTTATATAGGTTATAGTATTTTCGGAGTAGGTATGTAGAACCACCTCCGGCAAGAACTTCAGCTTTAAGGTTCTTATTATAAGTATTTGCATTCTGTTTGTTTTGGGATTTATCCTTTGGTTTCTCTGGAATTGGGTACTTCCCGGGTAAGACAATTGTCCTGACAGAGGGGTCATTATACATTTTAATATCATCCAAACCTGCTTCATTTAAGAGGAAGGGAAGTCGGACACCAATTGCAAAATCCCCCAAACCAAGTTTACGTTTACCCTCTAATTGACATGATTTAACTTTTAACATAATTGCTAAATCTGCAAAATCATAATTACTTAGGTATTCATCATATCTCTGAGTTAGACCATTAGTCGTGTTATCAGGTTCGATGCAGACAATTGTACCACTGGGTTTTGTTATACGGAGCATCTCTTTCACTGCTTTGAGAGGATCATCCAGATGCATGAGGAGGGTCTGGCAAATAGTAATATCGTAGGAGTTATCTTTTAAGGGCAAATTATAGGCATCTCCATAGATGAATCGACATTTTTTTCCTTTAGCCCATTCTTCAGCTTCCTTTTTCCCCAGATCTAATAAACCCTGAGCATTATCCACTCCGGTGTATGTGGTCTTTTTTGAGTTGTCGTTTAGCAGAATATTACCAAGAAAACCATAGCCACAACCAATATCGGCAATATTGGTAAACCTAGTGATTCCAATGACATTTTTCAGGAAATCCAGACTTTTCCCCTGCCACATATGCGTTCTTAACATTTTCAGAAATTCCACTTCTTCCTGGGCAGACCAATCAGTTTTAAGCTTAGACATTAATACCTCCTGCAAAGTATTAAGTATTCATCTGGAAATATATATTAATGTCAAGTAAGAAAATGATTAGCAGGCATTACTCCATTAACCGTAGTAATTATCATTCTTTGCTTGACAACTATGACTATTGGTAAATAAATATCAAATAGCATCCTGAAGGAGGATATCCTGATGAAGTTAAAATCTGTTAAAGCATATAAACTGCCAACTTACCCGAGAGAAAGAGACTTTCTGCCGGATTCTCCCCAAACAATGCCTTTTATGTCCAAGAAAGCTTTGATCATGGCAATAACAGCATTGACGATGAACTTAAACATAAATGCCGAGAATGGAGAAAAAGCAAAACAAACAATTCAAATTTCAGGTGATAAAGACAATAATGATTCAATCAATTTGAAACAGAATTCTGTGCCAAAATATGAGTGTGCACCTATATTTGAGCATGGCGAGGGAAGGGGAGCGATAGGATGCAGGATAATGACTTCACCGGTTTTTATTTCTGAGGAGGAAGCCAGGTCTATAATAGCAGAGATGCTGGCAGAACAAAATGTTAAAATAACTTCCTATGATAAAACTTTTGAGAACTTGGTTGTGCCGTTAAAAGAACTTAAGTGTGATTATGAAATACTGAATCCTGAAATTGAATCTATTGAACCGGATAAAACATATAAATCGGGTGATTTTAAGAAAAACTATACTTTACTTGATGTAAAAAAACCAATAAAGATTGATGTATTTTCCGAAAGTCAAAATATTGGAGTAATTTTTGTTTCGTATGATGATTTTATGGCTTTTAAAGGACCTGGTTATGTGGAATATGATAAAGAGACAAACGAAGTTCTAAGTGTTACCTATACCACCGTTGACATATTTGATACAAAAAGAATAGCTAAGGAGCTTGCACCTATTATCAGCAATTATGGAAAATTTACCTGTGGTATTATTTATGATCCAATTTTTTCATCTCGACAAAAACATGATAAACCTCAGTATGATTATGACCAAATGGTGATTTCATATTATGACGTAGAAAAACAATTATCCAGTTATACGGAAAAGCTGGATGCTGAAATAAGGGAGTTAAAAACAAAATTTAGTGTCACAGCGGAAATGATTGAACCTAAAGATGAAAAGCAGAAGATTGATTATTTAAAGCAGTTAGATATGATTAATACGAAGTATATGCAACAGACAAAAGAGTTAGAAATTGAAGCAAATGGTTTGAGAAAATTGTTAAGTGACCATACTTCGGATTATATAAATGATGTCAGAGCACAGGTGAGTGATTTTATTGTCTGGCTGAAGGAGAAGAAAATAATAGATTAGTAGGCAGTGGGCAGACGGCAGGGGGCAGTGGGGAATGAAGTGAAAAAAGTGAAACCTGCTGAAGATTAGGGAAAAAAAGTAAATGTATCGTACATTACATTTAACGACAAGCTGCAATATGAATTGCAGGTATTGTTATTCGAAGCTGGAAAAGACGATAGACATGAGTGAAGAAGTTTTACTGCAGACCATCAAATATGCTTTCAAAGAGTCCAAGCATACTTGCGGGATAATTTTCTCTGGTGGTGAACCTTTGCTCAAGAAAGAATTAGTGGCTTTGACCTTGGAAGAATGTGAGAAACAGCACTGGGTGAATGAGTTAATTTATCATACAAAGTGCTAACGAACGGAACGTTACTGGATGAAGATTATAGCAGAAGGGCAACAGACCTGAGATTGGCGATAGCCCTGAGTTTTGATGGAGTAAAAAAGGCCCACGATAAGCAGCGGAGGACTATTTCTGATGCACCGACTTTTGCTCAGGTGGTTTCAATTGCCTCTGTACTATTGAAGTATCAGCCTTATACAAGTGTTTTGATGACTGTCACTCCCGGGACTGTGCCGTATTATCATAAATCTGTCGAGTACTTGATTGGAAAGGGATTCCGGTATATCATAGTGTCGTTAAATTATGCCGGGAATTGGACCGAGGCGAAGTTAACCATACTGAAAAAAGAATACAAGAAACTGGCAAAGCTGTACGAGAGATTATCCTTAGCCGGGAAGAAATTTTATTTAAGTCCTTTTCTTCCTGGGCGGACCAATCAGTTTTAAGCTTAGACATTAATACTTCTTGCAGAGTATTAAGTATTCATCTGGAAATATATGTTAATCCCGGATTCTACTGCACAGTTCGGGTTAATTTCAAGTAAGAAATTTTTTTTTGCTAATAATACAAGTTATTTATGTGTTTTGAAATAAAAGAGTTGTCAGAAAAAGCCTCTCAGGAAATATGGTAATTAAATTCGACTATTGAGCGGGAGTCTAATGAACTGGGTCATCAGATATCCTTCGAAGTAGAACGAATTAAATATTCTAAGAAGGACTTTTATGACAAATTTCACTGACATGAATCTGCCTGCCGCATTATTGAAAGCCGCCGCAGATTTAAATTATGTTTCCCCGACTACGATTCAAGAACTCGTGATTCCCTGGTTAGTAGATAATACAGGTGATCTCATCGCTTTAGCTCAAACCGGAACAGGCAAGACTGCCGCTTTCGGATTACCGATTTTAAGTCAAATTGATACAGACTGGAATGCTGTTCAGGCATTGATCCTGTGTCCCACACGCGAATTATGCGTACAAATAACCAATGATCTGCAGAATTATGCCAAGTATATGCCATCCGTAAGAATCTGTGCAATATATGGCGGAGCAGCAATTCAACCCCAGAGAGACCAGTTAAAGAGAGGCATGCATATAGTTGCCGGCACACCCGGACGTGTCATGGACTTTATCAAACAGGGTGTCTTAAAACTGGAAAATATAAAAACCATCATTTTAGATGAAGCTGATGAAATGCTGAATATGGGTTTCAAAGAAGACTTGTTCAGTATTATGGAAGAATGTCCCAAAGAAAAACGCTCCTTATTATTCTCGGCTACAATGCCCAGAGAAGTAAAGAGAATTGCAGATACATTCATGAAGGAGCCACATCAGATCAGTGCAGGAAATGCGAATCAGGGTGCTGATAATATCAGTCATTACTATTATAAAGTACATGCAAGGGATAAGTACCTGGCACTGAAACGTGTTGTGGATATGAGTCCAAAAATATATGGAATCGTATTTTGCCGTACCAGAACCGAGACCCAGGAAATAGCGACTAAATTGCAGCAGGATGGTTACAATGCTGATGCTTTACACGGTGATTTGTCTCAAGGTCAGAGAGATCTGGTGATGAGCCGGTTCAGAACAAAATATGTCCAGTTACTTGTAGCTACAGATGTGGCAGCCAGAGGACTGGATGTCGATGATCTGACCCATATTATTAATTACAATGTTCCTACTGAATCTGATATCTATATCCATCGTTCCGGCAGAACAGGCAGAGCCGGTAAAAGTGGCGTTTCTGTGATCATCATGCACAGCAAGGAAATGGGAATGCTGAAGATGATCGAACACCGTTTAGGTAAAGAAATTGCCCATGCACCTGTGCCTAAAGGTAAAGATATCTGTGAAAAACAGTTATTCAACCTGATAGATGCTGTGGAAAATATCGAAATTGATGATGCTCAGATCGATCCCTTTATGGATGCAGTTTATAAAAAACTGAGCTGGCTTAGTAAAGAAGATGTGATCAAACGTTTTGCAGCTATGGAATTCAACAGATTCCTCAGTTATTATAAAGATATGCCGGACTTGGATTTTGTACGTGAAGAACACAGAAATGCACCCAAAGGTGTTATTGAAATGGTTAATTTCCATTTGAATATTGGTTCTGCAGGCGGATGTACCAAGAGAGAACTCATGCGTTTTATCAACCGTCTGAGAGTTACACCTGGTATTGAAATCGGTCAGATCATTATCATGCAGGATTATACAATAGTCCAGATGGATTCGAATCATGAAAAGCAGATGCTGAAAGCCTTGAATCAATCCCAGTTTAACGGTGTAGCAATCAAAGCTAAGATCGTAAAGAGATTGGCTTCAGAAACCGGTGCATCAAGTAACTATCGTGGTTCAAGAGATAACAGAGATGGCCGCAGTGATAACCGTGGTGGCAGAGACAGCCGTGATTCCAGAGATTATAGAGGATCCAGAGATAATAGAGATGGTAGAGATTCCAGAGATAACCGAGGTTCCGGTGAATCCAATGAACCTCGCGAAAACAGAGAACCTCGTGAAAACAGAGGTGCTTCAGACAATCGTGAAACTCAGGAACAATACTTACAGCGTAAGAAGAAAAAAAGTGCCTGGAGTAAAGGCGGATCAGGTTCGAAAGAATAGATAATTAAAAGGGACTGTTTAGGCAGTCCCTTTTTTAGTTGAGAGTTGAAAGACCGCATGGACAAAATGGACTATATGTACAGTATGGACATAAAAGAAAAGGCAGACTGAGTGTCTGCCTTTAGTTATTTGTAGAAGGAATTTTGGATTGATATTACTTCATGAGGAGCATTTTTTTGATTTGAGAAGATCCCTTGGAAGTAAGTTTGTAGAAATATACACCTGAGGCTACGTGTTTACCTGAATCATCGCTGCCTTTCCAAACGATACTGTGGTTTCCTTTTAGGAGTGATTCATTAAGTAGAGATTTAACTTTTTGTCCTTTGATGTTGTATATAGCTAAATCAACTTTACCATTGGTCGGCAGATTAAAAGAAATAGTAGTTTCCGGGTTGAAGGGATTAGGGTAGTTGTTGAGAGCTAAATCGGAATGATTTTGGGCAACATTTGTTTCAGCCAAAGTGCCATTTTCGTTATAAACAACTAATTGTGACCCGTTGCAGATCAATTTATTGTTGTATTGATCTATGGTTAAAAGCTGATTTGTGTTATAAGAATCAGTATAAATCCAAGGGCTGGCAATAGTGAAAGTTGTGCCGTCAAACTTAAGCAGAGAATAACCCGAGGTTAGCCAGAAGTTATTATCTGCGTCCTTAACCAGATCAGAAACACAATAAGCTGGTTGTGGAATAGGGAACGTAGTTAAAGCATTAAAATACTCATGATAAAGATTGGCTCCGGCTGTAAACCAGAAATCATCTTCATTCAAAGGGAGAATCGTTGAAACATAGTTCGAATACATATCAGGATTAGCAATAGTATGTTTTAAATCGAATGAAGTTCCATTGAAACAATATATTTTCCCGGTATTAGTTGAAAACCATTTGTTGTTGTCAGCATCAATCACAATTTGAGAGTTCGTTGATACTTGTTCATTTGAGGCATATTGGATTTGGTCATTTTCATAATAAGCCAAACGATTATTATAAACACACCAGAGTTTGTTCGCATTATCGAAAATAATATTTTTGATAAAATAAGGACTGGTTGTGGCAATTTCAGGGTGGATAGTCCAAATGTTGCCATCAAAAGAGACAAATTTAACATAATTTTCAAAATTCATTAGTGCCCAGAGAACACCCTGATTATCAAGAGTGAAATATGTCATTCTGGAAACATCAATTCCTGCATTTTCCTGAGTATAGTAAGTCCAGTTACTATAATCATATTTAGCGAGACAGGCTTCTTTCATAGTCCAAAAACAGTTATTTTGCTGGTCATAGTCAATGCCTTCAAAGTTTCCTGTGAAAGCAAAATTTCCCGGATGAAGTGCTGAAGGCTCAGATCCATAGGGATTAAATAGGGTGAAATCATAATAGTTAGAGATATACATTCCATTACCAGAAGCACACATAGAATTAGCTGAGTAGGGTAGTTCTAAGATCTCAGGATTATACAAATCTACATATTTAAGATAAGTGTCATAGATCTGAATAAATAAATAAGAACCGAGGGATTTTACCTGCTCAACTTTATAAAAATCTCCCATTACTGTAACAACTTCATTATTGAGGTTGAACAAACCGGCATAACATCCTAACCATAAACTACCGTCATAACTCCAATCCATGCTGTTCACCCAGCTGATATCACAACCATTTGTGCTGTCATATACTGCCCAGGAACTGCCTGTGTAATGACAAACTCCGCCACCCCAGGTACCAACCCAGAAATAATCATTCTGCCTGTCTTTCAGAATAGAACTGATCCGGTTTGATGGAATTCCTGAGTTTGAAGTATTATGCTCAGTCCAGGTATTTGCTGCAATATCATATTCAAATAATCCATCTGAATAACTACCTATCCAAAGATAATTGTTTTCATCCAGATAAAGACTTGTAAGAGATGAAGCACCTAGGGGAGAATTGGTAGAATCAAAGACAACAGTTGTTGTACCATCAAATTTGTACAAGCCATGTTTGTTTTGGTAATCGTGACTAACAAACCAGATATTATCATTTTGATCAAGGAGTAATTCGCCGATGTAGGTTTCGTTTTGACCGGTAATAAAATATTCTTTTTCTTCGGTAACCTTATTGTATTTAACAATACCACTTTCGCTGCCGTACCAAAGGAATTGTCCATCATTGTAAATTTCAGAAGTTGGTTGACCATAAGAAAAATAGTCAAAATTGTGTGTTGCCATCAGTAAACAATTACATATAAGTAATGCAAACAATAAAGAGAAGAGCTTTTTCATATAACCTCCAAGTAAAATAAATTTTTAAACAATTCCATATTAGGAGCAATTAATGTTCCATAAAGTTAACGATTCGAGAAACTCACAGTCACGGGATTGGCTTTTAGCGAAATACTTGTTGACATAAAAGTAGGATAAGATATTTTAAATTCATAATTTAAAAATAAGGAGGCTAAAATGTTAAGACGGAAAGAAATGCAAGGAGTTGCAGTAGTTTAATACCGATCCTTATTTTTGAAATGATTTATTAATTAACCGTAAATTCGGGCTGAATACGGTTTTAGATTATAGATAATTTTACGGGATTGGTGCGGAACCATTCCCGTTTTTTATTGCTGAGCAAAGCTCAGGGGAATGAGTTCCTCTGAGCTTTTTTTATTTCCCGAAAATTGTGCGTAGGAATTGGGCTGACGTGGGAGTCAGCCCCTACAAGGATCGGGAACAGATCAGCCCAAAAGGAGTAATTATGGAGACAGAAGAGACAACCTCAAGGTTGTCAGAAATATTATGGAGAAAAGCTGGGAACAGGAAAGAATTACCTGAACCCAGGATCAAGCAATCACAAAAGTTTCAGGAGGAAATATGAAGCAATTTTTACTAGTAATATTACTAAGTTTTTTTATTTTACCTTATTATACAGTTAATACTCAATTGGAATCTAAACTAAAAGTAAGAGAGTTTGTATCTATTCAACCAGATACGAAGTCTCCTGTTCCAGATTCAACTGTGTGTGAAGTTTCTTATGACAAAGAAAATGTATATTTCTCGTGGGTAGTCAAAAAGCAAACAGGATTTTCAATAGTTAAGAAAGGGCGGAAAGACGAAATTCAGGACACTGATTTCTTAAGAGCACAAATTACTACTCTCCCAGGAGATAATTTCTGTTATGTTTTCTATGTATTTCCAGATGGATCTACGGTAGATGCTATTCGTGATGCTGATTTTAACCTCAGTACAGAATGGGACAGTCACTTCAGGGCAGAAAACACATTCACAGACAGTCTTTGGAATTGCCGGATGATCATACCTTTCAAAGATCTTAGATATGAAGGTACTCCGCCTTATCAATGGAATGTTTCATTCTGCCGTCAATATTACTTAAGCAATGAGCTATTTTCAGCTCCTTTTATGAGTATTAGCCAAATGGGGCGTGATTATTTCAAAAGCGGATATCCTTTATCGATAAATGAGCTACTGCCGATAAAACTCAACATACAGATTATCCCTTATTTTACGCCAGCTTATGATATCAAAGACAAAGAAACAAAATATGGTAAAGATCAGTTAGGGTGTGACTTTAGTTTTAAGCCAAGATCCTTAATGAACTTCAAGCTTTCAGTTAATCCTGATTTTTCTGATGTTCCTATTGATCGGGCTCAAAACAATTTCAATCTCAAGTATGAACCATTCTACAATGAAAACAGATATTTTTTTATAGAAGACCTCGATGTTTTCGATATTGAAACCGATGTGTTCTATTCCCGAAACATTATCCAACCCGAAATCGCTGCAAAATTGACTGACACTTCTGATGATTTCACTTATGGAGCAATGTTTTGCAAGGACAAAAACTCGGATGCACAGGAGTTTAAAAACAACTATTATATGTTACTTACCGATAAGCTCAAATGGGAAGACAAGGATTTAGCAAGCTCAGCTGTAATTATGAAAAATGATACTTTTGAAAATTACGTTTTTATGTTAAATCCGGCTTACTACTTTAGCCCAACTGCCAGTATAGCTTGGGATAACAGCATCACATTGTATCATGATTCCTCAGATGTAAAAAAGGGATTGGATACTTTTTTTACACTCAGTTCCAGAAAAGACGAACTAAGCAGGTATTTCAAGTTAGGATTCTATACAAAAGATTTTATAGCCAAAATGGGAAGAATATACGATCCCAGTATTGCCTATGGTGAAGTTAATTACAGCTTTTCTAAATATGGATACAAAGAATGGGAGGATTTTGAATTTACATGGTGGTTAGAACCTACCCTAACAACGAAAACATTCGCTCTTTACAAAGTCAATACCGGCATATATCTAAAGCTTGATCCCAAGGGCTCATTTTATTCTGACTTTAATCTCTCGTACACCTTACTCAAGGAAAACGATAAAGTCCACCGGCTTCCTCAAGCAAGGAACTATATCAGTTCTTCGCTGAAAGAGCAAAATCTTTATCTGAGTATGATGTATAGCTTTGGTCAGGAATACAACTATGATTTAATGAAGACAGCAATATTTGCTTACATTGAACCCAGTATTGATTTCAAGCCACTTCAGTACTTGAACTTCTATGGCAGTGTACTTCTGTATCAATACCCATATCTCAGTAATACAGATAATCAGATCGTGGATGATTTTTTCCATATTATCAATATAGAAGTTAAGAATTATCTTACTCAAGATATTAGTGTTTCCTCCGGATTACGCTATAGTCAGTATTTTACGGGTAATTATGGTTATTATTCCAATGTACAGTATGAAGTGAATCAGGATGTGTCAATATATGGCGGAGTATCTAAAGGAGCAGGGAGTATTGAACACCGGTGGGTTACTGATTATAATACCATTTTTATGAAGTTTCGGGCAGTATTAAATATTTAAAGTATGTGAATAAGTTCTTGACAAGGAATCTAAGAACAATAATATGTGTGCATAATAAAAAAATAAGGAGGCAAATATGTTAAACAGGAAAGAAATGCAAGGAGTTGCAGTAGTTTAATACCGATCCTTATTTTTTGAGATGATTTATAATTAACCGTAAATTCGGGCTGAATGCGGTTATAGATATTATTGCGGGATCGGTGTGGAACCGTTCCCGTTTTTTTATTGCTGAGTAAAGCTCAGGGGAATGCGTTCCTCTGAGCTTTTTTATTATTCAGCCCAAAAGGAGGAAAAATGATTGTGAATGAATTACTTATGAAGCAAGAACGAGGGATCTTAATTCAGTAGCCAGTGGAGACGGAAAATAGTCGTCAGTGGGAATGGACTAAATGGACATTATGGACTATATGGACTATATGTGAAAAAGTGAAACCCACAGAAAAAGTAAAGGATGGTAGTCGTCAGTGTGTAGAGAATTAAGGGATTCCTCAGTGAGAAGAGCCTGTTAATGGCTAATAGGCAGAAGAATCATGATAGATTATGGAGGAATCATGTTTAGTTTGAAAGAACTTGGTTGGAATGAGACTTTAGAAAAAGCCTTTCAACCCTATAAAGAGAAGAATTGCATCCCTGCTAGAGTAAGTCAGGAGATGCGAAATCTGTACGGAATACTAATGGAAACAGAAGAGACAACCGCAGTGTTGTCTGATATATTATGGAAAGGAGCCAAAAACAGGAAAGAATTACCTGCGATTGGGGATTGGGTGGTCATCGAAAAGAAGCATGCTAAAGATCCTTATAAGATCATGCACATCCTGCCCAGGAAGAGTTGTTTTTCCCGGAAAGCCAAGAATACTTTTGGCAGGAATTTCGATAAGGCCGGCAGTTCGGATGAGCAGATCTTATCTACCAATGTGGATCTGGTATTTTTGGTCATAGGGTTGAATTTTGATTTTAATCTGCGAATGATCGAGAGATACTTGTTCTTGATTATGGAGAGCGGTGCGGATGCCGTGGGCATGAAGATCGCGGAGCAGTTCTCTCGCGCC
>CAYQPF010000091.1:0-20601 GCA_964419225.1 uncultured Candidatus Cloacimonadota bacterium
TCAGTTTTATAGTATTTTGTCCCTACATGTTTATTGTACTTTTCCAAGGTAAAGGTTTCGATTAATTCATCGAGGGTTAAGAGTACTTTTTTGTTGTAATAATCATTTCTGAATACATACATTTTTGTGCCTTTATAGATAACTTCATCACCAACTTCCGGGAATTCTTTGGAAGTCTCTGTGTAGAAGTTTTCTTCAAAATGCAGACAGCATAATAATCTACCGCAAGGTCCGGAAATCTTGGAAAGGTTACCCGAGAGATTCTGGTCTTTAGCCATTTTGATTGTGACTTGATTGAATCTTTTGAGGAAGCTGGAACAGCAGTATCTGTATCCGCACATGCCATATCCACCAAGTCTTTTTGCCTCATCTCTTCCTGTTGTCTGATGTAATTCAATTCTTGTCCGGAAAACAGTTGCTAATTCACGGACAAACTCTCTGAAATCCACACGACCTTCGGCTGTAAAAAAGAAGGTTAATTTGTTTTTATCAAATTGATAAATAGTTTCGATAAGCTTCATTTCGAAGGGATACTTAGTAACTAATTCGAGGAATTTAGTTTGGGCAGTATCTTCTTCATCAAATAATTTTTCCAGTGATTCCATATCTTCAGGACTTGCGATTCTGATGAATTCACAAGTCTTCCCGGTTTCGACAAAATCATTATACTCTTCGCCTTGCAGAGAAGTATGGATGACTTTTGCTATGTCAATTCCTCTCTCAGCTGCAACGATTATGATGTCTTCAGGATTTACTACCATTCCTACGGGATTTAAGGAATGACCAATCCTGCCAGACCGAAATTCAATCTCTAAGAATTCGTGCATTTACACTCCTTGACTTTTTTGCGAAATTTTCTTATATAACTCAATCTCAGGCTGAGACAAAGTTTGTTTTCTGCGTTCTTTGACAATTTTGGTTGTTTCCAAAAATTTCTCCACTTTATAGGGGAGGAGTTGTTGAGCTTCACCCCAACTGAAGCAGGGGATAAAATCTGAAATCAGATCTCTGCCGTACAAATTACAGCCAACGCCGATTACAGTGCCGGTATTGATCGAACAATTGATGCCCACCTTTGTGTGATCACCAATGAAAGAGCCGACAAAACGGCAGTTGGTATCTTTTTTAGTCTTTTCGGGATAAAACCAGACTTTTACATTCTGATAATTATTCTTCAAATCACTATTGTTTGTGTCTGCTCCGATATTTACCCACTCTCCCAAGTAGCTATGTCCTAAAAATCCGTCATGCTGTTTATTGGAGAATGCCTGAATGATCGTTTCCTCCACTTCACCACCGACTTTACAATTCGGCCCGATGGATGTACCTTCATAGATCTTGGCTCCAACTTTAATTACAGTATTTTTGCCGATAAAAGCAGGACCTATAATAACTGCATTGGGCATTATAGTGGCATCTTCGTCGATGACAACAGGCCCGCCTGTTGCATCTATAACGACTCCCGGTTTGATTTCTGTACCTTCTCCGATCCAGATATCATAGGGATTCAAGACCGTAACACCCATTTCAGTTTCGAAGTAATTATCCTTTTCATAGAAATAGTCTTTAAAATCTCTGGTTATGAATTCGGAATTGTATTTAATTGCTTCCCATAAAAACTCTAATAATCTGATATCTTTTGCGTTGATTACTTTCAGCTTGGAACATAATTCAAGTAATGCCGGCAGGTCAATTTCCCCTGCAGGTAGTATTAATCTTGCTGCAACTACGCTGTCGTTCTGGATGAGGCATTCACCTGTCTTGAGTTCTTTGATCTGTTTAACAGATTTTTCCTCAGGGAGTAGTCTGCTGTTGATCAATAAGTATTCTTCTTTTTTCTGAATTTTATTGATTTGCCAATTGGGATGTCTTTCAGAATATACATCTTTAAGCAGTTCATTAATAATGTACATATTAATTTCTGTATCAAAATACGCAGAAATTCTCTGTCTTAATTTCAAGATGCCGACTCTTATTTCTGTGGTCGGGCGAGTAAGAGTAATAGGGAAAAAATTCCCCCATTTATGATCATCGAATACTATTAAATCCATAACTTTCCCATCTCTTTAAAACCTCCTATAGAGATTTCAAGATAATTTAATATAAATTTTCTTTAAAACTAATTAAATATACTCAAAAAATAAGTCAAGCGTAGAAAAGTATTTTACAGTAATAAGTTATGTCCAAAATAAGGAATCGAAAAGTAAAGTTTTTCATGGCATATTATTCGTCTTAAACTCAAGTTGTGAACCTGATGTAAATGTGATTAATTGGACATAAATTGAACTTAATCTTGACCTTTCTCACATGTTTTTTACCTTTGCTTCAGATAATCCAGGAGAAAAATTATGTTAGATTTTTTAGGAACAATGAAAAGAACACATTTAAGTGGTCAGATAAGTAAAGATATTTTAGGGCAGGAAGTTGTCCTTATGGGTTGGGTACACCGCAGAAGAGATTTAGGCGGATTAACCTTTATTGATTTAAGAGATGTTTCAGGCAAAATTCAAATTGTATGTAAGCCTGAAAATGAGGCTGTGCTGGAAAAGAGTCATCAGGTGAGAAATGAATATGTAATCGCAGTCAAGGGGAGAGTTGTCTTAAGAAGTGAAGGCAATGCCAATCCTAATTTGATCAATGGAGATCTGGAAGTGGAAGTGGATGAATTTTATTTGCTTAATGATTCAGCACCTCTGCCTGTACAATTGAATGAGAATAATCTTGCTGATGAAGATCTCCGGCTTGAGTACCGTTATCTTGATCTACGACGTGAAGTTTTACAGAAAAATATTATCATGAGACATCATATAGTTTATTATATCAGAGAATTTCTCAACGGCAGAGGATTTTATGAGATAGAAACTCCCATTTTAATGAAGAGTACTCCGGAAGGTGCCAGAGATTATTTGGTACCCAGTCGTGTGCATCCCGGGAAATTCTTTGCTTTGCCTCAATCTCCCCAGATCTACAAACAATTATTGATGATCTCCGGGTTTGATAAATATTTCCAAATCGCCAGATGCTTCAGAGATGAAGATCTGAGAGCAGACAGACAACCTGAATTTACGCAGTTAGATATGGAAATGAGTTTTATCACTCAAGCTGAGATCTTTGAAACACTCGAAGGGTTGTTTGAATATGTTTTCGACAAAGTGCTCAATCTGAAGTTAACAATTCCTTTCCCCAAGTTAACTTATCAGGAAGCCATGGACAGATTCGGTATCGATAAGCCTGATATGCGTTTTGGTATGGAACTTATTACTTTGACCGATCTCCTATTGACTTCTGAATTTCAGGTATTTAAAAGCAGCATAGAAATCAATGGAGTTATCCGCTGTGTAGTAGCACCAGGTTGTGGTGCATACAGCAGAAAACAGACTGATGAATTGATTGAAATTGCCAAGCATCTCGGTGCAAAAGGACTTGCTTTTACTAAAGTAGAAAATGGTCAGATGCAGGCAGGTATCAGTAAATTCCTCACTGAAGCAGATCAAAAAGCTATTCTGGAAAGAACAAGTGCGAAAGATGGTGACTTGATTCTCTATGCTTCTGATTCTGAAAAGATGGCAAACAAAGTCCTAGCCGGAATTAGAAACCATTTTGGTTTAACTCTCAAGCTTTACGATCCGAATGAGTATAGAATGGTCTGGATCACAGATTTCCCGCTTTTTGAGTATAATGAAGGTGAAAACCGTTGGGAACCTGCCCATCATATGTTTACCTTACCGAATGAAGATGATCTTCAGTATTTCGAAAATGAGGCTGATTATGGCAAGATCAGAGGTCAGTTGTATGATCTGGTTTGCAATGGAATGGAACTGTCTTCGGGAAGTATCAGATGTCATCGTTATGATATTCAGAAAAAAATCTTTGATGTCCTGGGATTCACTGAAGAAGAACTGGAAGCAAAGTTTGGCTTCTTCCTGAATGCTCTGAAATATGGAACTCCACCCCACGGCGGTATAGCACCTGGTCTCGACAGACTTGTCATGATCATGACTCAGGCAACTTCACTCCGAGATGTGATTGCTTTCCCCAAAACTCTCAAAGCTGTGGACTTAATGAGTAAAGCACCATCTGAAGTTGCTCAGAAACAAATTGATGAGTTATCCTTGATAATAAAACCATTTAACAAATAAAGTTGAAATAATTAAAGGGCCTGATCCCAAAAGATCAGGCATTTTTTTAATAGAAATGGCTATACAATAAAGGTAACTACTCAGGTTCTTCAGAATAAAAAAAAGATGTGATCTGTTTATCCTCTCTTGTAGCCAAAATGGCCTCATTTCGGATAGAAAAAAAGAAGGCTCAGAGAATATTTTGTCTTTCCTGTATACTGCCGATAGCATTGAGTTTGTCTATATAGTCCATAAAGTCCATATTGTCCATCCTTATGTAATTACTCTCGAAAAAGCACCTGAGTAAATACGAATAAAGACAGAATTTATTTTATTTTTCATCTTCTAATACTTTAAAAAAATCAGTATTAATAACCATCCCATTTCCGAAATAAGGCGATCTTGTTTTAGCGAGTAATTCAGATGTAGCTTTGTAGTCTCCATTTTTGAACTCAATTTTAATAGTTGCCTGTGTTATTACTTCTAACTTGTTCGAAACTGGATTATATCTGATAGGTTTATATAAAACATCAAATACCCTTACTCCTCTCATAAACCCTATTTCCTTAACACTTATTGTGGGACTGTTATCATATGCATCTGTTTTGTAGGTATTTTCATTGAGTCTAAAAATTATTTTTGAGTGATCTTCACTTTTCATAACTGACAGTTGATGAGGATACAACCAATTACTAATCTGATGTTCAATTAAACGTATTTCTTGTTTCTGAAAATCAATCACTGTTGCCGAGACCTCAGCATTTATAGGTACAGCAATCAATTTTCTATTCAGGGGAAGAGATGGATCTCCAAATACATCAGTATTTGAATAATCATTAATATATAGCTTTTCAAAACTTCCTTTTTTAGTTTTTATACTGTCGAATTTAATTTCTCCAATTTGATATTCTATAGTTAAACCATATTTATCACTTTTAAAAACTTTTATTTTTGTAGTTTTATCACTAACTTTAACTACTTGTTGAGTAGCATAGCTTAGACTGATAATCATAATTAGCATGCACAAGATAATATTTTTCTTCATTGCTTTCTCCTTTTTGGTTCTTGTAAAACTTAGTGAATCTGATAGAATTTTCCTGTAGTCGATAATTCTCAGAATTGTCTCTCTGACATTTGGCATCACCATGCAATATTATCTCTTCATCATAGTTAACTCTAATCAATTTTCATTGGTAATACAAAACAAAAACAGTTTTTATAAGTCAAGGGATATTTTGACAAAACATCGATGCTGAATCTACTGAAGTTCATAGTTGTTTTCAAGATAAAGAATGCATTTTTAGGCAAAAATTGAAATGAACACCAAGGAAGGTTTAAGAATTAAGAATGCTAAAATATGAATGGTGAATGGATCCAGTAACCTAAGTTCTTGTATTCTCCCCTCTAGCATCCTACTAGCATCCTACTAGCTCCTTACTATTTGCCTGCGGGTTTATACTATTATTCTATTCAACCACATTTCAGCTGCAGATCTCTATTCATGTCTGTGTTAGTTAGTGATAGACCTGTTCGTCGGCGTTAGTAATCCCAAAATGTCTCTTTTCTCAGCTCAATCCTCAATCTTTCTCCACTGCCCTCTGCCTACGGTACACTGACTACTCTTCCCTTACTATTTGCCTGCGGGTTTGGCTGTTTTTTTAGCATAAAAAAAAAGAGAGATATTTCTATCTCTCTTTATCGCTGGTACAGAAGGCGGGATTTGAACCCGCACACCCGTTACAGGCACAAGATCCTTAGTCTTGCGTGTCTGCCAATTCCACCACTTCTGCCAATAGTTTATTATTTAGGAGCTACAGGAGAAACCGGAACTTTTCCGCCAGTTTTCTGTTGTTGCTCTTTCTTAATTTTGTCGATTGCTTTATGCTTGGATGCAGTTGTTCCGTCAGCTTTCTTAACTGCAACAGCTAATAAAATACAAAGTACAATGAATAAACCAAAGAATATTCTGGTCCATTTCTTCAGAAATTGAGAAGCTGCCTGGCCACCGAAGACGTTCTGGGCTACGCCGCCTAAATTACTGTCAAGACCAGCACCTTTTCCAGACTGTGCTAAGATTAAACCCATCAGGGCTAAACTGACTATTATGTGTATGATAACTAAAAATATATACATATTTTTTTACTCCTCATTCAATCTATTACCTTTTTAGAAAAAGTAGGTTTTACTGTCAACCTTATTTTAGAAATTTGTAATTAATTCCTATTTTTTCATAAACTTCAGACATTGTTTCTTCTGCAATCAGATTAGCTTTTTTATTGCCAGTCAAAAGGATATCTTTTACATAATCCGGTTTTGTCAGAAGACTGTTATACTCGGTTCTGATTGGCTCCATTTCCTGACTGATATTCTCCGCCAGACATTTTTTGCACTGAATACAGCCTATTCCGGCAGTTCTACAGCCTTCAGCCATATCATTTATAGTTTGCTCGCTGGAAAAAAGCTTATGCATAGAATAAAGGTTACAGACTTCAGGGTTACCTGGGTCAGTTTTCTTGATTCTGGCGGGATCTGTCACAGCTTTAGCTAATTTCTTCCAGATATCTTCAGGAGTCTCATTCAGATAAATACAATTGTCGAGAGATTTACCCATTTTGGCAGATCCATCCAGGCCTTTAACTCTGGCTCCTTTACCTGTGATATCTTTAGGTTCCGGGAAAGTATAACCAAATTTAGTATTGAATCTTCTTAATATTTCTCTGGCTAATTCCAGATGAGGAAGTTGATCTTCACCGACAGGAACAGCTTCTGCCTTATAAATAATGATATCGGCAGCCATAAGAACAGGATAATCCATTAACCCCAAATTCAGATTCTCGGGCTGTTGTTGCGTCTTTTCCTTAAAAGTAGGTACTCTTTCCAGCCAACTTATGGGAGTTAAACAATTTAACAACCAGGTTAATTCAGTGTGCAGCTTCACATGTGACTGGATCATCAGAATCGCCTTATTGGGGTCAAGTCCGCAAGCCAGGTAGTTACAGGCACATTTAAACACTTTTTCTTCAAAATCTGCAACATTATAGTCAGTAGTCATAGCATGATAATCGACGATACCCCAGACACAGTCATAATCATTTTGTAAAGGTATCCAGTTTTTAATAGCTCCCAGATAATTGCCTAAGTGCAAATCACCGGTAGGCTTAATTCCGCTAAAAATCCTTTTCATAAAAAATCTCCTGAAGTCCTTAAAAAATATATTAGGGATTTTGGCAATAAAATTTAAAATTAGCTTTACAATATAATTCAATAATACATATTTGCTGATAGATAAATTAAGAAGAGGTGATATCATTTATGAAGTATGATTTCGAGCAAAGGATCGACAGAACCAATACAGGCAGCTTTAAGTGGGATGGAATGGATATGTTTTTCGGCACAAATGATCTTTTACCGATGTGGATCGCAGATATGGATTTTCCGACTCCTGCTCCTGTTGTTGAAGCATTAAAAAAAAGAATTGAACATCCCTGTTATGGATACACTCTCCGTATGGAATCATATTATCTTTCCCTTATGAACTGGTTGAGCAGACGGCATGGCTGGACTATCGAAAAGAACTGGATCTGCAACAGTCCCGGCATTATCCCTGCCCTGGCAATTTCTGTGATTACTTTTACCCAACCTGGTGATAGTGTAATCCTGCAAGCTCCGGTTTATCATCCTTTTTATGATGCCATTACCTGTAACGAAAGAAAATTAGTAGTTAACGAACTGCAATTCAACGGTTCAGAATATCAAATGGACTTTGCTGACTTTGAGATAAAAGTCCGGGAAAACAATGTAAAACTCTTTTTTTTATGTAATCCACATAATCCGGTTGGAAGAGTTTGGACTTATGATGAACTCTTTACTCTGGGGAATATATGTAAAAAATATGGAGTTCAGGTAATTTCAGACGAGATCCATTCAGATCTGATCTACTCA
The DNA here is from genome assembly GCA_964419225.1 of uncultured Candidatus Cloacimonadota bacterium. Lineage (GTDB taxonomy): Bacteria > Cloacimonadota > Cloacimonadia > Cloacimonadales > CAYQPF01 > CAYQPF01. Next base: position 8,061 of record CAYQPF010000091.1, read on the forward strand.
GGCCATAAACATATCATATTCAGCCAGATTGCAGATTTCAGCAATTTTACGATATCCTGCTATGCACCGAGTAAAACTTTCAATTTGGCAGGTTTATTAACTTCTGCTATTGTGATACCCAATTCAGACCTGAGAAATGTTTTTTCAGGGAAATTATGGAATCTGGGACTTTATCTGGGAAATATATTTGGAGTTACAGCTTTTGAAGCAGCTTATAATGAATGTGAAGATTGGTTGGAACAGTTGAAAGATTACCTGACTGGTAATATAGATTATATGAAAGATTTTATCGAAAAGAAAATTCCTCAACTTAAATTTCACAAACCGCAGAGTACTTATTTGGCCTGGCTCGATTGTCGTGAATTGGGGTTGGATAATGAAAATTTAAAACAATTAGTTATCCATCAAGCCAAATTGGGCTTAGAAATGGGTACAGATTTTGGTCCCGGAGGTTCCGGATATATGCGCTTAAACTTTGCCTGTCCCAGGGGTCTTTTAAGAGAAGGTTTGGAAAGACTGGAGACGGCAGTAAATTCCTTAAGGAGTTAAAATGAACAAATTACACCTTTCAACAACTGACACAAAGATCGGAGGAGTATGCGGTGGTTTATCCGAATCCTTCGGGATTTCTTCAGACATCATTCGGATAGCATTTATTCTGGGTCTGTTAGTGTTCGGAAACACGATTCTTATTTATCTTTTATTATGGCTTGTTTTGCCTCGCGTAACAAATGTTGAAGAGACTGATTCAAATTTTCAGACAAATTCCAACAGAATTTATCGTGATTATGATGACAGAATCATAGGTGGAGTTTGTTCGGGTCTGGCCCAATATATGAATTGGGATGTCTCTTTGGTCAGAGTATTAACAATAGGTTTGGTCTTTTACAATTTTTTTACAGTCCTGATTTATTTTGCTATGTGGATGTTTTTACCATTAAAACCAATTAAAGATTAAAAAAGAATTGACATTTGACATTAGTAACTTTAATTTGGAATTATACAGGGAGGATATATGTATAAATATCTGGCCATAATTGCCTTAATAATTATTTTAGCAGGCTGTGCTGTGAACAAAAAAGATTTTATCAGATATCAAACTAAAGTAGATTCTTTATGTGTTTATACCGGAGAATTGAACAATGTAATCCAAAATACTGCAAATGAGCTAACTTTAGTTAAACAGAAATTGGATAAGATTCAGACTCAAATGCAAAATTCCGGTATGGATAATTCCTCGTCATTAACCTCAAAAGATAATGCCCATTTTTTTGAATCAATTAGAAATTTACAAAATCAAATAGACTTTATCAATAACCAGCTTAAGAATAGTAAATCCGATGGACAGACAAAAATTGTTACAGAAACCGGTGGTGAAACTTCAAGTCCTACTCCTGATGCAAACACTCAGAATGAAACAGTAAGTAACACTTCCCCGGTTGTGGAAACTGCAGAAAATTCTGTCAGTTCAACTCAGGATCCCAAAGAAATGTATAATCAGGCAAAAGCTGCATATGATGCTAAGAACTATTCAGAAAGTATCACATTATTTCAAGATTTTATGAACAAATATCCCAAACATGATTTAGCAGGTAATGCTCAATATTGGATCGGAGAAAGTTATTACTCCTTGGAAGACTATGGACAAGCACGCAAATTGTTTGAAAAAGTAACCCAAGTCTATTCTCAAAACACTAAATATATTGATAGTTTATATAAAATTGCCATGACCTATAAAAAAGAAAACAAAAATGATCGTGCTTTGGAATATTTAAAAAGAATTGAAACAGAATTCCCTAAATACGACAAAATGTCCAAAGTAAAAGCAGAAATTAAATTAATGCAGAACAAATAATAATGTTAACATATAAAGAAGAACTGGAAAACATACCTTTATATATCTCAGGAATGGACAGAGTATCTGAGGTTAATAATCTGCTTGAAGAAAATCCAGAGTATCGTTTAGAAGCACGAGGTAAGTTGGATGCCTTTTTGGCACGTATGATTGAACTTGAAGCATCTGATATTGACTTTGGCGGTGAAGGTGCACAAGGTAAGATCTGGTACCGTATTTACGGGGAAAAAAGACCTGATACATCCTTCGAAAAAATTTCTACTGATGAAAATACAGCGATAATATGCAGTATCTTATCTCAACGTCAAATTGATGGTCTGATGATGAGCTACAATACCGACTTTTCTTATAAATTGCTTTATAAAGGCGAATTACACAGATTCAGAGCTGATTCATACATGGATTTGGAAGTTCTTGCCATAAATTTTAGACACATTAATCCCAGACCTTTTGATCTTGCTAATTTCGGGTTTCCCAATCAAATCTTACGGAAAATCAGCTTAGCCTACGAAAAGAAAGGGCTAATTTTGGTAACAGGGATTACCGGATCTGGTAAAAGTACTACTCTCGATGCTATCATCGATATGAATAACAGAACAAATTCCGGCCATATCGTAATCATTGGAAGTCCGATTGAGTATTTCCATAAATCCCAAAAATGTATCGTAAGACATAGAGAAGTGGGTAGGGATACTTTATCTTTTAAAGAAGGTTCTATAGAAGCTTTGAGACAAGATCCTGATATCATTGTAGTAGGGGAGATGAGAGACCCGGAAACAATCGTAACCGTATTGGAAACTACCGATTCAGGGCATAAAGTTTTATCTACTTTACACACCAGTTCTGCGGTTGAAAGTGTTCATAGAATCGTGGCTGAATGCCCAACTAATGAACAACAAAGAGTCAGAATGCGTTTAGCTGATACATTAAGCGTAGTAGTATCCCAGAAGTTAGTACCATCATTGGATGGAAAAAGAGTTTTATCAAAAGAAATACTCAATGTTACTCCGTCTGTTCAAGCAGCTATAATAAATAATAATATTGGAGAAATTTATCAAATGATTACGGAAGGCAAAGAGTACGGGATGATAACGATGGAACAGGATTTATTTAGATTGTTTGCAACTAAGCAAATAAGCTGGGACAATGCACTGGCTTTTGCTAATAATAAAAAAAGAATTGAAGAATTACTAGATTTTTACAGAAGAAAATAGGAATGTAAATGCAAAAAAGATTTATTGGTGTTTTTCAGGAAGGAAATGATTTAAAAATTGCGGGACTTGTCTTAGATAACCGTGATTTGAAAATAGATTTTCTTTATAAAGAAAAACTCCCGGAAGACCTTAAAAAGAACGAAGAAATACCAACTTTTTCTGAACCTGTATTTGAGTCAGAAATACAATTAGAAGACCAGAAAGAAACAGCAAAAATTCAAGATTGGGAAGATTTTGATTTTACAAGTTTAGATATGCCTGATGGAGATAAACCGGAAAAACCACAAAACGGCAAAGGCAAAACTGCTGACTCTTTCAGAGGTGGACACAGACATACAGAAAAATTAACTACTTTCCAGATAATCCGGAAATTGTCGGAACAACTTCATTTTGCTGACAATGATTTGGGCGTTAATGTGGAAGTATCTAACGTCAGTTATAAAAAATTAGATTTACCAAAGAAAATGTCTGCTAAGAAAACATTGTCTTATATTATTAAAGAATTGAATAATGACAAAATGTTGATTAATCCCAGCTTTAGTTTTGTAAAAGTTGATAATCGATCCATCATGTCCATCGTACACGAAGGAAAAATGGATTTATTGGAAAATTTATTTACTATAAGCCAGATAGATTCCAAAAAGAGTTTCCGCTTTCAAGCTGTTATACCTAATGAAATCAATCTTATTAATGCTGTAAGATTAAATTACCAGATAGGTGAGGAAGATTTATCTGCAATTTTCTATGTAGGTAATGATTTTAGCAGAATAACACTTATGAAAGGCAAACAGTTCTTTATGGCATTGCCTATTATCGGTGAAGGTTATGCAAATCCACAGATCATAACGACTCTTTATGCACGTTATCTTCTCGAAAAGACCCATTTTGCCATTCCACCCCTTAACAGAATTTTCATAGCCGGTGAAAACCTTAGTGAAAAAATGATTCTTGATTTGAAAGTCAGAGAGCCTGATATTACAATCGAGCTTCTTTTACCAATGAAAGTTCTCCCTATTGATAATACTTTAAATGAGTATTCTACTACTACTTTGGCTGAATTCATCATACCTGTCACAATGGCTTATTCCGTGATGAATCTGAAAAATCCTGACTTACTAATGTGTAATTTGCTTCCTGGAGAAGTAAAGGAACAGCAAAATGTGTTTTCCTTTTCTCTTTCCGGTTTTCTGGTAATGATTCTAATTCTTGGTACCATTTTGCTGGGGATTAGTGATAGAATGAAAATTTATAACAAAGTTACGCAATCTACTATGGTTAATACCAGATTAAAAAATGATCTGGCAATTAATAAAGTAGTAATAGATTCCATTAAAGCAATGCAAGTAGAAACTGCTGATATTCAAAAAAATATCTCCAGAACAAAAATGTTGATCGTAGATAAAAACCAATGGCACTATATTCTGGAACAACTTAGTATCAGCTTTAAGCAAAATCCTATGAGCTGGATTACAAATATTCAAAAAGAAAAATCTTCTTTTAGAATTCAAGGACTAACTACTAATAGAAAAAATGTTCTGGTCTTTTCAACTATTTTTCCCAATGGAAAGATTGAAAAAGTGAATTCAAGGGAAATTGAAAAATTCAAGGTCTATGAGTTTTCAATAAGTTATTCTATGCCAGATCCTTTGGAAACAAAGAGACTGGATTACTTGAAAGAAGGTATCGTTTTTTACTCAGAATCTGAAAAGAAAAAGGATGCTCTCTTGAATACTCAAAAACCTAAAATGTTAAATCTTGATGCTGAAAGAAAAAAACTCTTAGAGAAACTGGAAAAAGAGAACAGAGTTAAAGATCTGAACAAAAAAGATAATTCTAATAAAGAAAAAGAATCTTCCGAAAATAAAAATGCTACTGCTCAAAAACAAAAAATTACAAATACTCCTCAGAAAAGTCAGGATAATCTCAAAATACAACCTGCCAAAGCAGTACCTAAACCTGCTTCTCCTACTCCTAAAAAGGATTCGGTGAAACTTAATCCCCCTGCTAAGCAAGAAATAACTAAAAATAAAAAACAAGATGTCAAAATTGAAAAAAATGCAGAAGTAAAGAAAGTTACTAAAGCTAAACCTGTTCAAAAACCAGAGGAAGGAATTCAATCCAAGCCAAAAACAGCTCCAACAAAAACAGCTCTGCCAGACTCTTTGCAAAACAACTTTGTCGAAGCAGTAAAAATCTTCAAAGCAGGTAAATTGGATAATTCTATTAACAGCTTTTCCAATATTATTTCTAATACAAATGATCAAAATTTGATTTCGTTATGCTTATTTTACAAAGCTGAAGCGTATAATCAAAAAAATGAAATAGATAAAGCTAAAATAAACTATGAAAAAGTAATTCAATTAAACAAGAAAAAAGTAGATGATAGTTTAAATGAACTTGGTAGAATATACTTGATGCTGGGGGAGCGTCAAAAAGCTAAAACCACCTGGGAGAAATTACTGAAGTACTACCCCAAAAGTAAGTATTCCAATCAGGTTAAAAACAACTTGGATGCTCTAAAAGAGTAATTATGATTATAACAGTATTAATTATTGTCGCAATGGTCGTTGGTATATTGATCTATACCATGAATAAAAAACCTGCTGTGAAAGACACACACACATCCCAGGATGCCTCAGAAGATATCGAAGTAAAAGATCTTAGCATTTCTGTGGATGACTCCGAAGTAATTGATGAAAGCCTGAGTACAATGCAGGTTAAAAAGAAAATGGATAATAAATCAAGAAATTTGATTATTCTCATCCTTTTATTTGTTTTTTCAATAGGTGGGGTTGTCATATCTCATGTGGGAATCAATAAGAAATTCAAAACCTTGGAAACTGATAATGCTAAACTCTCTGAGGAAATTAATAAATCTTTAGTTGAAATGGCAACTTCAGATGTTGTAAAACAGGAATTAGATCGATCAAGAGAAGAAGCTTTCTTAAACAATAAAGTTATTCTAAAAAATAATGATCCAACTATTGCCCTGGCATATTTTTATGACTTGTCAGACCTATATTCCAGTTCTTTCAATTTCGAATTCGGAATTGTTGACACGGGTATTGTTTTGGAAGATGCTGAAGTTAGATTTAATAAATATGTTATAACCGGTACGGCTAATCTTTTTGATGTATTTAGCTTTATTGATCAATTGGAAAGACAACCATTTTGCTATTCACTTGAAACCTTAGCTCTTAGTTCTCAATCCGCTCAAAAATTTGAAGAAGTAGCTTTTTCTCTTGAAGTAAAAGGTTATTATACTAAATCAGGTATTGAATTAAGTGAATATGATTTAAATCGTGGAAAAAGAAGATCAATAAATAACAATTTCTTCTCACCGTTACTACATGGTAAATTGACTCCGGATGATAAATTCTTCATGTCCCTTATTGATATAGAAGCAGTTACGATAATAGCACTAAGCAATGATAAGGTTTTTGTGAAGAATGATCAGGATGGAATTATAAAAATTCTCAGTATAGGTTCTCAAGTAAAGTATGGTATAATGGAGAGCATAGATTGGAAGCAACAGGAAGCTGTTTTTAAATTGAACCGATATGGTGTTTATGAGTATATACGCATTGGGATTAACCAGAAGAAAAATTTAGCTCCTTCTACTATAAACTCTGATGCTTCTAACAGCAATAAACTACCCGAAAGAAAATAAGTGAGGAACCATGAAAATAGTATATTTTTTAATTTGTCTTTTATTGATTGTTGGCAATCTAAACTCAGCACCCGCTAAAGTAACAGATTCCGATTTAGTAAGTTTAGGAGAAGATACTTCTTTTGATCAAGCTGTCGAAATTTTCGGGGTATTTTTTCAAAAACATGAAGCAAAGAACCTCTTAGATTTATCCAATTTCAAAGGAAATATTAAAGTTAAAATTGATAAAATCCAATGGAAAGCTGCTTTTTTAAGTATTCTTATGGTCAATAATTTGCAATTTGAAGAAAAGGGTAAAATCATAATTATTAAGCCTGCAGAAGTAAAAGAAAATGCTGTAGAAAGAGCAGAAGAATCCTTAAATAAATCCGAGGAAGTTCTAATTGCTTTAACTTTTTTTGAAGCAGATATGGACGTATTAAACGAATTAGGTATAGATTGGACTACTTTGACCAATGGGAATGTCAACTTTAGTGCAAAACTACAAAATGCCGGCAAGGTTACTCAGGATGTTCTCGAATTGTCTTTCAACAAAACCATTGAAAGCGGTTCCGGTACAATTGATATAAAATCATTATTGAGAATTTTTGAGTCTAACGATAAAGGTAATGTAATATCTCGTCCACAGATAACTGTTACCTCAGGTGAGGAAGGATATGTTCAGGACGGTGTTAATTTCTCCATAAAAACAATGGATCAGGCTGGAAATGTTGCTGATAATTTTTACAACACTGGTACAATTGTTAAAGTAAAACCCGTAGTTATTCCTTCCAAGGACGGGAATAAATACATATCTTTAGGTATAGATTGCGAAAAAAGCTCTGCTACTCCCGATGCTGTGAGTACCAAAGTAAAGATTTCCAAAGCTAAAACCCAGAAAGTACTCTATGATGGAGAAGAAACTGTTGTCGGCGGACTTACCAGCAAAGAAGAACGATTTGTTCGAAAAGGCGTTCCTATCCTCAAGGATCTTCCCTGGTGGTTTTTGGGTATCAGATACATTACTGGTTATTCCAGAAAAGATGTAACCACAAAGGAACTTCTTATTCTTATCAAAGCTTCTGTATTAGATGAAGTAAAAAATAGAATTGAGGAAAAGCCTGAACTGGAAAAAGATATTAAATCATTCAGGGATTCTCTTCCTCAAATTGAAAAGCAACTTATTGACAGAACAGAGAAAAAGGATAAGAAAGAGAAAAATTAATCTTCCATAAAACCATCCAGCTCTGATCTGTCAAACCAAATGCTTATTCCTTCAAGCTTTTCAATTTCATCGTAGATTAAATCAGCATGGTTTTCTTCTTCTTTTGCCAGTTGATTAAATAAATCAGTTAATTCCGGAAAGGTATTAGCCATATCCAGATATTTAATTTTTGCTTCGAGTTCTCTATCTTTCGCAAAAATAAAAACATCCTTAGGATCACTCAGGTTCAAATTAGATCCAAATTTTGGAAATAAGGATGAACTTATTTTTGGTTCTTCTCCGGAAAATTCCTGAGAAAAAAGATGTCTTAATTTCCTTTCATGCTCTTCTTCAATAGGTATCAACATCGAGAATATTTTTTTTAACTCAGTGTTGGCCAAACTTTTTACCAATAATTTGTAGAGATTTTGCGATTTTATCTCGTTTTCAATAGCAATAATGTAAGCATCTTTTTTTACTTTCATCTTCCCTCCGTTTTTATTTCTTTCAATATAAGAAAATTTAAAGAAAAAAACGAATTTTGCAAGATTATAATTGACAAAAGAAAAAAGAAAAGTAAAGATATATACGGAGGTTTAAATGTATAGAAGAATATTATTCTTATTTCCTTTGCTTATAATTTCACTAAGAATGAACTGTCAAACGATTAAAATCGTCACTGAAGAGTACCCACCTTACAATTATTTAAAAAATGGGATTATTGTCGGATTATCAACTGATGTAGTCAACGCAGTTTTAAAAATCACAAAAATGAAATCAGAAACCAAAATATACCCTTGGACTAAAGCTTATGATAAGGCACTTAGAGAAAAAAATACACTTATCTATTCTATAGGAAAAACTTCTGAAAGAGAAACAAATTTCAAGTGGGTTGGGGTTATTGCTCCTTATGACGTATATATTTACAAGTTAAAAAATCGTAAAGACATTGATCTGAAAAACTTAAAAGATGCCAAGAAATTTAAAATTGCCACTACAATTGATGATGTGCGTGAAAGATACTTGTTAAATAATGGTTTTATGATGAATGAACACCTTCTCCAGTCTCCCTCCAATGAACAAAACCTAATCAAATTGCAAAAGGGGAAAGTCGATTTATGGCCAATTTCAGAGTTGGTTGCTGTTGAATTAATCAAAAAGCACAAAAATAAGAATCAAGAAATAGTGAAAGCATTCCATATAGCTGATTTATCAAGTGAAGGTCTATATATGGCATTTAATAAAGATACTTCGGAAGAAATAGTCAATAAATTCCGTATGGGATTAGAAAAAATAAAATCAAACGGGACATATTCCGAAATATTAAAAAAGTATAATATAAAAGAAGGAGGCAACAAATGAAAGCAATTTTATGTGCAATTCTCATTCTTAGTCTTGGAGTGATTCATGGAGAGACTCTCAAAATTGTAACCGAGGATTATCCACCTTATGAGTTTTTGAACAAAGGTGTTCCTGATGGATCAGATGTAAAAATTGTGCAAGAAGCTGCAAAAATAGCAGGATTCGATGTGACTTTTGAGTTTGTGCCTTGGGCTCGGGCTTTAGAAATGGTCAAAACTGGTAGTGCTGACGGTATTATCTCTTTATTTCAAAATGAGGAAAGAGAAGCCTTTCTCATCTTTCCTCAAGTACATCTAAGTATGGAAAAAAATGTCATTTTTTCTAATTCTTCCTCTAAAACACCTATAGCAAAAATGAGTGATTTAACAGGGAAGACAGTTGGAGTAATGAAAGATTACAGTTATTCAGATGAATTTGATAATTCCAATGTTTTTAAAAGAGATGTTTCTTTGAATCCTGATGAAATGTTCAAAAAGCTTTCCGGAAACAGGTACCAATATGCTGCTTATAATGAAATTGTGGGATGGTATATGATAAAAGAAGCAGGTTATAAAGGATTCAAAGTTGAACCCTTAGTATTAACAAGTGGCAAAATGTTCATAGGTTTTTCTAAAGCATCTGCCAAAGTAAAAGCCAATTTCACTAAGTTTGATAATGCTCTGAAGGAAATGAATAAATCAGGAGCACTTGATACTATCCGGAAGAAATATACTAAATGAGAGGCAACATGAAAAAACATTCAATTTCCTTTAAATTAACTTCCAAGATGATTATCATCATCGTCATTGTCCTTTCATTATCTTTGATCGCAAATTCACTGCGTACAAGATCTGGGTTACTTAAAACTTTAAACAAATCTTCACAAAGCCAAATCGACCGTCTCTCAATGATTCTCGTCGGATACCTTTGGGACTTTAACAAAGAACAGGCTGGCTTACTACTCAACATGGAAATGGCAGAGCAAAATGTTATTGCTATTACAGTAGTAGAAGCTAATGGAAACACCTTTGTTCAGAAGAAAAGAAATGCAAAATGGGAAGCTGTTGATGGTAAGTATGAAGAAAGTTTTAAAAATATTACTTATATAACCTTGGAAAAAGAAATAAAAAAAGATAACCAAACCATTGGAAAAGTTAAAATATACTTTACAGACAAATTTGTTAAAACACAAATTAACAATTCTGTCATATTTTCTGTAATAGAAATTATTATGCTCTGCGGAATCATACTCTTTTTTATGATTTACATGATAAAAAAAACAATTTTAATACCTTTGCAATCTTTGAATGACTCGATGTGCAATATTTCTCAGGGAGAAGGGGACTTAACTAAAAAAATTGAAATTCACAGTGATGATGAAATAGGACAAGTATCTGATTATTTTAACAGTTTTTTAGAGAACCTAAGGAAAATCATTGCTGCTGTAATCAAAATTAATGGCAGTCTCTACAATAATTCTCAGGAGTTGGCACTCACTTCTGCTGAATTAGCTACTTGTGCAGATGAATTGCAAGCCCAAACAAATGTTGTTTCGAGTTCAGTCGAAATGATCAGTTCCAATGTCTTCAATATCTCTATGTCCACTGAACAAGCATCATCCAGTGTTAATACTGTAGCTACTGCTGCAGAAGAAATGTCTGTTAATATAGCTTCTGTGGCAGATCTGTCCAACAGAACTTCCCATAATGTTCAGGATGTTACAACCTCTATTGATCAGATAGTAAATAATATCAAAAATATTAATAACAATATTACTCAGGTTGTTAATGAAGTTAATGGGTCTGCAGCAGCAATTGAAGAAATGAGCTCCAGTTTAAAAGATGTATCCAAAAGTTCCCAAAAAGCGAACCAGGTATCATTTGAAGCAGACAAACAAGCCCAAAAAACTACTGCTATTATGGAAGCTTTAAGAACATCAGCTCTTGAAATCGGAAAAGTTGTAAAAGTTATCAACGATATTGCTGATCAAACAAATATGCTTGCTTTAAATGCTACGATTGAAGCTGCAAGTGCTGGCGAAGCGGGTAAAGGTTTTGCCGTAGTCGCAAATGAGGTTAAAGAACTGGCTAAACAAACAGCCGAAGCTACTGACAAAATAGCTTCGCAAGTAGAAGATGTTCAGAATTCCACTAATATTGCTGTAGAATCCATTCAATCTATCGCCGGAATTATCGAAAACTTACATGAAATTAGTAATGGAATTAGTTTGAGTATTGAACAACAATCAGCTGCTACAAATGAAATCGCCCAGTCCGTTTCGACTGCAGCTGAGAATGCCAAACAGGTAAATCAGTTTGCCAATCAAATTGAAGTAAACATGGAAAAAGTTTATAATAATTCTCAGGAAGCCTCAAAATCAGTTTCTATGATTGCCAGAGCCGGACAGGAGTCATCTTTGGCAGCTAATGAAGTTGCCAAGGGAAGTGATATGGCTAACTCACGCGTGAATGAAATTGTAAAAAATACAAATAAAATTTCTGAATCTATTAACGATATTGCTAATAACATGAATGCAATATCTATTGCCGCAGATGAAACTGCGAAGAACAGTAATTTCGTCACAAACAGTGCCAGAGATATGGCCGATATGGCTACAGAACTGAATAATTTGGTAGGAAAATTTAAAGTTTAATCCAAAATAATAATTATTAGAAGAAGGGATAGAGCAGGATTTAATGATTTCCTGGGCTATCCCTCACCTTTAACATAACAATAATAGTAAGCAAAATAAACAAATACTAAGGTCAATTTAAGTAATTCATAAGATATCTCTTTACAAAGTTTAAATAAGTAAAATATTTGCAGTGAGTTTGAATCAAATGAATTTTATTAATATTATTAAATTGATAAATCCTTGTTTCAGAAGATTACTCTGATCTAATAATGACAGAGTAATAATTAAATAGTAATATTTTGGAGAGAGGAACAGATGCAAAGTATAAGAAGTAGGATATTCACTTTCCTGTTAGAACACAGACATTATTTCAGTAAAGATAAAGATTTTTTTAAATTAATAACTCCTCAGACATCTATCAGTGAGTTGAGAGCAAAGGCCAATAAAACTTCTAAAATAATGAGTAAAATTCCAGCAGACTGTAAAATAGAACCTCTGGAAATTGGTAATTTATACACAGAATGGGCAATCCCTTTTACTGCTGTACAGGATAAAGCTATTCTTTACTTTCACGGTGGGGGATATGTCATGGGTTCTGTAAACGCACACAGACCTGTTTTTACCAAGTTTGCCAGGGCAGCAA
>CAYQPF010000092.1:0-20010 GCA_964419225.1 uncultured Candidatus Cloacimonadota bacterium
ATCATTCGAGATTTTATGGCTGGCAGAACTTGATCTGTTTAGGGATTTTTGCTGATGTAAAACCTTTCTCATTCCACTAATTGGAAGAGCTTGTCCGGGTACAGGAGCATTCCAGGTTAAGTGTACGTTATTATTCTGATGCACTTGGGCTGTCAGGCCGGAAGGTGGGTTCATATTCTCACTTGAAGGAGTAGCCTGGACGGTATTTGAGGGTACAGATTCTCCATCAGGATTGGTATAGCAGGCAGTAATATAATAAGAATAAGTTGTGCCATTGGTCAGACCGGTATCATGCCAGGTTAATGTCAAGGCTGGGACATCGGTAAGAAACAATCCATTCCGATAGATCTTATAATTAGTCAGATCTCTGGTTGGGAGAGGGTTTCTGAGACTATTGCTTCTAACAGGAGGAATAACGGGAGCATTCCAGGCCAAATCCACATAGGTATCTCCTCCGACTGCGGTCAGGTTAGTGGGAGGTTCAAGGGTCTGAATCTTAAAATCATCTACATACATATTATTTCCCCACTGACTGACAGCCTTCAGAATGAAGAAATGATTTGGACCTATATAGGTTGCAGGAAGATCAAACTGATACTCATACCAACCCGCCACTTCTACAGGAGGTTCATAGGAAATCTGTCGGTGTACTACTCCTAAAGAGTCAGCATTAACTAAATTGGGTTGGGTATTATGCAGAAGCACGACTCTTTCTTCAGAGTATGTAGCATAACCAGGATCACGGTACATCCAGAAAGATACTTTGTAACCAGGTGCCGGCAGATTAACCGGAGGTGAGATCAGTGCTGCTGTAGTACCGACTGCAAAAGTGTAGCTCTTGAATTTGGCCATTCCGGGAATACTGTGAGGATCACAGGTAGGGTAATTGCCTGCTATTTCTCTGGCCCAAAGACCGGTTCCGGTGATCTGCACATTAGACCAGCCAGCCGGAGGAAATACCTCACTACTGAAATCCTGAAGATAAGGAAAAGCGGAAATGGAAGGATCCGGAACCGTTGTAAACGACCAGACCGGGCAATTAACAGCATCACCATTGGTGTTATAGGGAACTATTTTCCAGTAAATTGTTGTATTATAAGCAAAGGGCAGGGGAGGAGAATAACTGGCAGCAGTACCCAGATCTGTACCATTCACCAGATTATCAGGAGGATTATTGGTTCCCAAATAGAGTTTGAAACCGGTAGGCAAGCCTCCGCCCGAAGACCAATTCAGACTGGTATAAGGTGAAACTCCTGTAGCAGAATTGGCTGGAGAAACAAGAAGTGCAGGATTGGGAGGTGTATCGGTGGTGGTATTTTCAACCACCATCTGGATCTGGGGTTTATCAGTACTGAGCGAATCAGTAGGCACATTGGTCTGATCTATTGTGTCAGAACAGCTATATCTGAAACCGTTGGGAGTAGTGTAGATTCTCACCATCCCGGAGGAACTGTAGTTAGCTACCGGAGAAAAAGCACAATCAACCAGAACATTGCTTGTTCCGTCCCAATCGAACGGAGCTGCGAGAGTTCTCATATCGTAACCACCTGCTGTAGGCAGATAAGACGGGTTAGTGTAAACAGTTGGATAAGGACCGGGATCATGCACAGCAGCATTAGATGCGGTAGTGGCTTTCATTCTGATCACAAAATTGGGCAAAGCCAAAGCCGGAGCTCCGGTTACATAGAAGCCTAACTGGGTAATGATCTTCTGCCCGGGAGTAATCCCTGCAGCATGAATTTCCTCAGCTGTGTAAACCATCTGACAGTGCAGGCTCTTGTAGTAAATGTTAATCGGGCAGGCAGACATATTGGTGTTTGTCTGTTCACCAGAACCAAGTTGAATAGTGGCCTGGGCAAAGATATTCGTCAATGCCAGGCAAATCAACAGTATTATTATTGCTCTTTTCATAAGCTATCTCCTTTGGTTAAGTAACTTCTCTCTCTTATCTAAAATTTGATGCATTAATAGTTCCAAAAAATGCTTTAATGCAGAGGGATTTTTAAGGAAATAAAAAATATGGACTCGATGGACTAAATGGACAATATGGACTATATGGACTTAACCAGGTGCTATGAGGAGATTTCGACAACCCATCCCCGGCCCCTCTCTTTGGGAATAACCGACGTCTCGTCGGTTGGAAACTGCTGAAGTATAGATATGGCAATATTTGTGCAGACGAGACGTCTGCAATTCCCAGTAGAAATAACTCACCCCCGGCCCCTCTCTTACAAAGCGAGGGGAGTGAATAGAGACCTGGAAAATTTGTTGAAACCCGCAGGCGTATTCAATTATTAATTATCAATTATTAATTATTAATGAGAGAAAAGGGAAATTATTGAGATCCGCAGGCAAGTATTAGGGCGTGTGTAAGGACTGAGTGTTGAGGATTAAGGCTGGACACTGTGTTTTCCGGGTTAAAGTGCCGGAATTCTAACTGCAAAGAGATTGTATTATCCGGAAATCTGTAGGGGCAAATAATCATTTGCCCAAGTGTATTTTGCTGAATGCATGCATTCATGTAGGGGCAGCCTCCCACGGCTGCCCAATGGGAATAATCGATGTCTCGTCGATTCAAAAGGCAGAATGTTGGAGACAGGGCATGCCCTTTTTCCATTGGGAATAATCGACGTCTCGTCGATTCAAAAGGCATGATGTAGTGAATCACGGTGCCGATTCTGGCGATTTTATTGTAGAGACAGGGCATGCCCTGTCTTAGCCTTGCAATTGTTCTGATGGCATGGTTGCCCGTAGAGACAGGGTATGCCCTGTTTCTACTTAAGATTTAATCACATTAAATCCTGCTTTCATCTTTTTGTTTGACAACAAAGATAATTATTAAAAAACATCATAATAGTGAGGTGAATTATGAGTATAAATATTTCCAAGAGAGCGGCAAATATTTTGCCATCTCCCACAATCGCGATATCGACAAAAGCCAAAGAGATGGCAGCCAAAGGGATTGATGTGATCAATTTCGGAGTAGGTGAGCCTGATTTCAACACTCCCGATTACATCAAAGAATCAGCCAAATTAGCCATCGATCAGAATTTTACCCGTTATACTCCCAATGCCGGAATCCTGGAATTGAGAGCCGCTATCTGTGCCAAACTTAAAAAAGATAATAACCTGGATTATACTCCCAATGATATTCTTGTTTCTGCCGGAGCAAAATCTTCTTTGATCCATATCATTTTAGCAACCTGCGAAGCCGGGGACGAAGTAATTGTACCTGTACCTTATTGGGTGAGTTATCCGCCGATGGTGGAAATGGCCGGAGCCAAATGCTGTTATCTGCAGACTGCAGAAGAGAATGATTTCAAGATCACTCCCGAATTATTAAAAGAAACTGTTAAAGATAATACTAAAATAAAAGCCATTATCCTGAATTCTCCTTCCAACCCCACAGGCATGGTTTACACTAAAGAAGAATTAAAGGCGATCGCAGATATTTGTGTGGAACATAATATTCTGATCATCTCGGATGAAATATATGAAAAACTGGTCTATGGTGATACCGAGTTTATTTCCATAGCATCACTTTCTCCCGAAATAAAGAATATTACTGTAGTAGTGAACGGAGTTTCCAAAGCTTATGCGATGACCGGCTGGCGTCTGGGTTACTGTGCCGGACCGACCGATCTGATCAAAGCTGCGGGAAGAGTTCAGGAACATACAACTTCCAACGTCAATTCCATCACCCAGAAAGCAACAGTCACCGCTCTGACTCAGGATGACGGATCCCTGGAAATGATGCATGCCGAATTTGAAAAAAGACGCATCTTCCTTGTTAATGAACTGAATAAAATAGAAAATGTAACCTGCAGAATGCCGATGGGCGCCTTCTATGCCTTCCCCAATGTTTCCTATTATTTGGAAAACAATAATAAAGGTATTAAAGATACAAATGATCTGTGTAATTATCTGTTAGATAATTACCATATCGCTCTGGTCTCAGGTATTTCTTTTGGTGATGACAGATTTGTCAGATTCTCCTATGCGAACAGTATGGAGAATTTAATTGAAGGAGCACGCCGCTTTAGAGACGGTCTGCTGTCTCTGGTATAAAAATGGATTTTTTTAAAGAAGAACTCGAAAGAAGAAAGAAAGAGACCAGAGAAAGCAAGAGCAGCCGCTGGTCAAATCTGATTACTAAAATCCTTCTTTTTGGGATCATCCTGTATTTTATGACAAACTCAAAGTCCTGCAGTACTGAAAAGTGGCAGGACTTTTATTCCGGTAACAAAGATAAAATCGAAAATACACAAAAATAGGTGAGTTTATGTCCTTGATAATTGTTGGTTCTGTTGGTCTTGATAATGTCAGAACCCCCAACGGGTTTTCTGAAAGAGCTTTGGGTGGTTCGGCGATCTATGCTTCAATCGCAGCTCAGAATTTTACTCCTGTAAGTATAGTGGGAGTTGTAGGAACGGATTTTCCCGGTGAAAATATTGAATTATTAAAAACTTTCAAGATTGATCACGAAGGTTTACAGATCAGAGAAGGTAAAACTTTTCACTGGTCAGGTCAATATAATGATTTTAATCGGGCCGAGACCCTTGATACTCAACTGAATGTTTTTGCAGATTTCAATCCCGTCTTACCGGACAGATATGCAACAGCACCTTATTTATTGTTGGGCAATATCCATCCTGATCTACAGTTAAGTGTACTCGAACAAATGAAAGACTGCCGTCTTTCCGCTTGTGATACCATGAACTTCTGGATTACAGGTAATCGGGAACGTTTAATCGAAGTTATCAAAAGAGTTGATATACTATTTATTAACGAAGAAGAAATCAAAATGCTGACCAATGAAGGGAATATTTTTCTGGCAACAGAAGCTCTTATGCAATACGGCTTAAAACTTGTCGTCGTTAAACGCGGTGAATACGGAGCCGTGGCAATAGGTAAGGATCTAACCTTCTTTACCCCGATCTATCCTGTTCCCCAATTAATCGACCCGACCGGAGCCGGAGACAGTTTTGCCGGAGGTTTTATGGGCTATCTGGCACAACAGAATGATTTCTCACCTCAGACAATAAAAACAGCCATGGTTTATGGTACTGTCATGGCTTCGATCAATGTTGAGTCTTTCAGTACTCACAGATTAGTCAAAACATCACTTGAAGAAATAGAATACAGAAAACAGAAGATAAAAGAATCGGTAAGCTTTTGATAGTGGGCAGGCGGCAGTAGGGAAAACAACTCACCCCCGGCCCCTCTCTTGCGAAGAGAGGGGAGTGAAAAGATTAGTCGTCAGGCTTCAGTCGTCAGGCGGCAGTAGGGAAAACAACTCACCCCCGGCCCCTCTCTTGCGAAGAGAGGGGAGAGATGTGCAGTAGGCAGTAGATAAAGAAAGGAAGGAATATGGAATCGATGGATTACAAGAAATCCGGAGTTAACATCGAAGCAGGGGAAGAATCAGTAAAACTGATCAAACCTCTGGTGAAGAAGACTTTTAATAAGAATGTCCTGGCAGACATTGGTTTATTTGGCGGGTTGTATGAGATCGATCTGTCCAAATGGAAGAAACCGGTCATGGTGGCAAGTACCGACGGAGTTGGAACAAAGTTGGTAATCGCTCAAATGACCCAAAGATATGATACGGTTGGACAATGTCTGGTCAATCATTGTGTGAACGATATATTTGTGCAGGGTGCTGAACCTCAGTTCTTTTTAGATTATTACGGGGTAGGCAAACTCAAACCTGAGAATGTGGAGAAAGTTATTCAGGGCATGGCTCAGGCATGTATCGAGAATGAAATGTGTCTCATCGGGGGAGAGATGGCGGAAATGCCTTCGATCTACGAGGAAGACGAATTTGATCTGGCCGGAACAATTGTCGGTCTGGTGGAAAAAGAGAATATTATTACCGGAAAAGAAATTTGTGAGCATGACCTGATCATAGGTTTCCCTTCCAATGGCCTGCACACGAACGGATATTCCCTGGCACGCAAAATAATTTTTGATGTATTAAAATATGAAGTTAATCAGATCATTCCCGATTTAGGTTTGACTGTTGCCGAAGCACTGTTGAAAGTCCACCGTTCTTATTATCCTATGCTGAAAAAATGGGCAACTCCTGAATTTGTACATGGTATGGCACATATCACAGGTGGCGGGATCAAAGGAAATCTGAAAAGAAGTATTCCCGAAGGATATACTGCCCAAATTGACAGAACTACCTGGAGAGTCCCCCATATCTATAAATTCCTGCAGCAGGCAGGTAAAGTAGAAACAGAAGAAATGTATAGTGCATTCAATATGGGAATCGGATTTATGCTGATAGTTCCTCAGCATCATGTGGGCAGAATTTTAGAAGAGACTGACGGCTTTTTAGTCGGCTCTGTCCGAAAAGCGAATGGGGAAGAGCCCAAAGTAGTTTTTGTTTGATGAAGTGGCGCATATTGAATACAGGGAAATCGTCTCCTGAATACAACATGGCTTTGGATGAGGCGATCATGGAAGGCGTGATTCAAGGACAATCTCAGCCAACTATCAGGTTTTATGACTGGGATCCGCCGACACTTTCCTGTGGTTATAATCAATCTGCCGAAAAAGAAGTGAACATGGAACTGGTAAAGGCAACCGGAGTTGGTTTTGTACGTCGTCCGACCGGAGGAAGGCTTGTATTTCATAAAGAAGAGATTACCTATTCTGTGATTTCACCTTTAACAGAGAAATTAGCAGGTAATGTCACGGATTCTTATGCCCAGATCAGTCTGGCTCTGGAGAAAGGTTTTCAATTGATGCATGTGGCGGTGGAACTGGAAAAGGGCAGTCTCAGCACCGACTCCCAAAGAGCAGAGGCTAATCCCTGTTTTTCCTCAACTTCCCGTTATGAACTGCATTATCAACAGAAAAAAATTGTCGGCAGTGCCCAAATGAGAAAAGAAACAGCTTTACTTCAACATGGCTCTATTCTTTTAAATTATGATCAGAGTATAGTAGTAGATTATTTACCGAATTTGAGTGAAGAGCAAAGAGCAAAATTGAAAGATTATTTAAGAAGGAAAACTATTTCGATTAATCAAATTCTTACCAGTAAAATAGGGTATCAAGAGGCTGTTGAGAATTTTATTGAAGGTTTTAAAATTGTCTGGAACGACGCTGATTTTGAGTTTTGTGACCAAATTTCAGAGTTTGAGGAGGAAAATTTAGAAAAAATCAAATTATCCAAATACAGTACAACAGAGTGGAATTTCAGAAAATAAGCTAATTTGAACAGGGAGTGTAAAATAGCATTAGTTAACTTTATATCATAGGGTTAGGTCATTAATAATAACTCTTGTGTGAAGGAAATGTAACAAAAAAAATGAGGATTTTTTAAAAATTATTAAAAATTATTGACATATAAGATAAAAGCATTCTTTTTGTCAGAAATTAAGATGAGGATATTTATATGATAAAGGGAGGATTCTTAGATGCGTAAGTTAATTCTAGCACTAGCTTTGTTGCTTGCCATGATGAGTACCGGTATTTATGCAGGTACAACAGGTAAGCTGGCAGGAAGAATCAAGGACAGCAGTGGTAATCCAATTGGCTGGGCCAATGTTATGTTTAAGGGTACCCAGATCGGTACACAGACCAAAGAAAATGGTTCATTCATGATTATCAACATACCTCCGGGCAAATATACCCTGGTGGTTATGATGATGGGTTATGGTACTTATGAGGAAGAAGGTGTTAAAATCAATGTTGATGAAACATCGACCAAAAACATCACTTTACAAAAACAATCTGTCCAGATGAAAGGTATTGTAGTGAAGGAAAAAGAGCAATTGGTAACCAAAGATAAAGCTGGTTCAACCAAATCTCTTTCTTCTGACCAGATTTCCAACATCGCAGTTGATGATCTGGAAGGTGTTATTGCCATTCAGGCTGGTGTTTCCAAATCTAATGGAGAATTGCATGTGAGAGGCGGTCGTGCAAATGAGATCGTTTTCACAGTTGACGGTGTATCTGTTTCGGATCCTGTTGACGGTGGCGGTGCGTTATCAGTTGATATGGATGCAGTAGCAGACATGAAGGTGATGACCGGTGGTTTTACTGCTGAATACGGTAATGCTCAGTCCGGAATGGTGAACATTGTAACCAAAGACGGTGGAGAAACTTATCAGGGAAAAATTGAAAGCAGAACAGATCATTTATTCACTGAAGGCAGCAATTCAGATGAAATGAAGTTTTCTTTCAGTGGACCTGTATTAGGAGGCTTAGCTCCTACAATGAAAAAGAGATTTACCTTCTTTTTAAATGGAAGTGCACTTTGGGATGATACAAGATACAAAGATTATTACAAGAAAAATCCCAGTGAATTGAAGTATCTGATTACTGATTATCCAACTTATGATCCATATGAAGACAGAAGCAGTGTCGGTTTGTTTGATATTGGTAACAGAAATAACAATCAATATACAGCCAACTTAAAATTCAAATATGTTATAGATTCAAAACGTAATTTAGCTTTTTCAGTGCGTGGTGACAGAAGTTTGTTTTACCCATATGCACACAGCATGAGATATGCTTTACAGCATTATGCTTATTCTGAAACTAATCAAAAACAATATAACCTAACCTACGACAACACCTTTGATAATAATATCATGAATTTGAAAGTGAAAGCTAATGTTTATGCTAAAGATACAATAATCGGACCTAAAGGAATTGGCAGAGACAGCTATATTTTCAAAACCACTAATTCTGAATTAGATACCGATAACTATAATCCATCTGTCAATTTATATGGAATGGGCACTATTGATTCCAATAATGACGGGATCTATGATTATGGGTTTAATGGAACTTCAGACTGGGTTTATGAAATTGCCGGTTTAACAGATCCACGTCCGGTCTTGAATTTTGCGGCTCCGGGAACAATCTTCACAACTTATCAGGATGATCAGACAAGAGTATATACATTAAGAACAGATTTTGAATATCAGTATAACGAAATTCATGGCTTTAAGACAGGTATTGAAGTAATCAAGAATCACATCAAGAAAAATACATTAGCCAGTTTTACCTCAATCGATGCAAACAGATGGGATAATTATCTTAGAGAATACGGTGTAGTATATAAAACAGTAGTAGTGATTGACTCCTCGATTGCAAGTCATCCGGTTACAAGTGTTGTCCCATATTATACAATAGACAGTTATTATAATGCTGCGAAAGCTGCCTCAGGATACAGAGACGGTTATATCGCAGATCCCTATCAGGCTTCCTATTATTTACAGGATAAAATGGAATGGGAAGGCATGATCGTGAATTTAGGTTTAAGATTCGACTTCTGGTATTTGGGAAACAGTTACAAAGTACAGCAGGATGATAATACTTTTGAAACTACTTACTTCTATAACAAAGACAAATTCCAGATGATGGTTTCTCCCCGTTTGAGTATTTCTCATCCAATTTCTCTTGAAGATGTTATTCATTTCGCCTACAATTATCAGAACCAATTACCCCAAATGCAATACATTTTCACAAGTAAAAATAAAGCTGATGCTTTTACTCAGCCAAACATAACTATTGGTAAACCAAGTCTTGAACCACAGATCACCATGACATATGAAGTTGGTTTACAACATCAGCTTTCAGAAGATTATGTGATGGATGTTACCGCATATTATAAGAATATCTATAATTATATGAGTACAAAGCAGGCTCAGTTGGAAAGCGAAGCAGCTATTCAATGGTTTGAATTTGATTCCAAAAATTACGGTAGTGCCCGTGGTATTGATTTAAGCTTGGAAAGAAGAATGGCTAACTTTGTGTCAGCCTCTATGTCTTATTCCTTATGCTGGGCTTTGGGCAACAGTTCCAATGATACAAGCACAGATACCAATCTTAGAGAATTCCCTCTGGATTGGGATATCAGAAATAATGCTAATTTTAATGTGAACTTCAGAGTCGAGAAAGACGAAGAATTCATGGTTCCTTATACTTCATTTATATTGCCTTTTGACGATTTCGGAATTAGCTTAACCTATAATGTTGCGACAGGTAAGCCTTATACTCCGAGTATTCGAACCGGAGCAGTAACGACTCCTTCCACCAATGTTAATTCCGAAAGAATGAAATGGGAACAAAATACCAATCTTTCAATTAATAAGAGACTGAGTGTTACTAAAATGACATATCTCAAGTTCACTTTCTCTGTTGATAATTTGTTTAAAAATATGATCTATAATTCTGTTTATCCATTAACAGGTAATCCTTACTATGATGGAATTGATCAAACAGACGCATCCGGATTTCTTTATGACGAAACTCAGTATTTACACGATGTATTTACTAAAAATCCCTCAAAGTATAATAACGACCGAAGCATAAATTTCGGCGTATCATATAACTGGTAAAATTTAAGGAGGAAAATAAATATGAGAAAGAATGTAATTCTAACCCTAATCGCGGTACTTTTATTAAACCTTTGCATGGTTTCTGGTGCGTTTGCCCAGACAACACAACCTGCAGCAACAGAACAGGCTGCTAACGTAGCACCAGCAGACACAGCTGCAAAAGCAGCAAATGCAGACGAGGCATTAAAAGCAGCGTTAACCGGAAAATCTGATGAAGCCAAACAAATGAGCTGGATGGAAACTTTTGCCCGTAAGACAGTAGGTAGTTATTTAACGCAACTATTCTTAGACGGTGGCTGGGTTATGTGGCCTATGCTTGCTTTGATGATCTGGGGCTTTGCTTTACAATTATGGAAACTGGTTGCTCTTAGTTATGCTAAGATCAATACTAGTGCTCTTTTAAGCCAAATTGAACCTTTAATCAAAGACGGAAAATATAAAGAAGCACAAGAAATTTGTACTAAGACCAGAGGTCCTGTTGCATCTATATTAGCTTCAGGCTTAGGTAAAACTCATGGTGGAATCGCAGCAGTTGAAAAAGCTATTGAAATTGAAGCATCACATGAAATGTCATTTTTAGAGAACGGCTTTGTGCATTTCTCTACTGTAATTAACCTTGGACCAATGCTTGGTTTCTTCGGAACTATCGTGGGTATGGTGGAAGCATTCAGAGCTATTGCTGCTGCCGGTGAAGTTGATCCTACTATCGTGGCTTCCGGTATTATGATTGCTCTTATTACAACTGAGTATGGTTTGGCTATCGGTATTCCTGCCCAGTTTATGAACAACCTTCTTCTGCAAATGGTGGACGGTTTAGTTAAAGACATGCAAAGAGCATCAGAAAAAGTTGTAGATATACTTTCTGATAAATTAAAATAAGCGGGGGTTTCGATGAAACTCCAAAAAAGACTTAAAGCTACATCAGAAGTGCCGACCTGTTCAACAGGAGATATCGCCTTCTTGCTTTTGATCTTCTTTCTATCGACTACCAAGTTCGATATGAAGAAAGGTCTGGGTCTGGTCTTACCACCTCCTTCTCAGGGTGAAAATACAAAACAAGTTAAGTTGAATGATGCAAATTTGACCAAGCTTCTGGTGAATGCCCAGGGTCAGATTATGCTGAATAATACTTTAACTCCTTTGGAAGAAGTAGAAGGCCAAGTGAGAACTTTGGTAACTAAAAATCCTAAGATGGTTTTCATGCTGAAGGTTGATAGACAAGCCAACTATGATAGCATGGTTGCGGTATTGGATCAGCTCCGTAAAGCTAATGCCACCAAAATTAACTTGTCCACAAATTAGGAGATGAAGAAATGGCAAAGATTGTAAAAAAGACTAAAGCGAGTGCAAAAGTACCTGAGTGTTCAACATCAGACATCGCTTTCCTTCTTCTCATCTTCTTCATTGTTTCCACCGTATTTGTGAAAGAAAGAGGATTAAAGGTGACACTTCCCAAAGCAGAAGCGATAGAAAAAATTGTACGTAACAATGCTGTTACATTATATGTTGATAAATCAGGACAAATCTCAATTGACGATTATTTGATCCAGATTCCCCAGGTTGAACCTGTGATGATGAAAAAATTGGCATTGGATTTCAATGCTGTTGCATGTTTCAGGACTGACAAGGATACTCAATTCGGGTTAATGGCAGATATCATTAATCAATTGAGAAATGCTCAGGCTCTCAGAGTATCTTTTGAAGCAAAATTAAAACAGAAATAGAGGTAATAGTATGACAAAAAAAATGACTGACTGGAAAGAAGTAGCAAGTTCATATTATGATAAATGTCTTGCTATTACTATACTGTTTGTGCTCTTCTCTGTTTTAGTATTTCCCAAGTTGGAAGTGCAAAAAATTCAAAGGATAGAAAGAGCAACAGAAGCTATTGTTATTCCTGATGAAATTAGAGATGAAATAAAGCCGCCGGAAGAAGCTGCAAGACCTGCAGTACAGATCGAGATTGTGGATGATTCAGGTCCAAATGCAGAATCCGGTGATGTAGAGACTATTGACACTATTGAAGATACGAAGCTCAAACCTTATATTGAAAATGCAGCTCCTACTATGACAAATGAAAATGAAGGTAAAACTCCCAAGTTTGTCGCTTATGAAGAGGCTCCGGTACTTCTGAAATTAATTCAGCCTGAGTACCCGCCATTTGCCAAGAAATCCGGCATTCAGGGTCAGGTAATTGTGGAAGTAGAAGTACTTGCCAGCGGTAATGTAGGAGCGATAGAGATTCGCAAATCTTTGATGTCCGGTCCTGGTGGTTTGGACGAGGCGGCTAGAAAAGCAGTAAAACAATGGAAGTATCAACCTGCCAAAAGCGGTGGTAAAGCTGTATCCGTATGGGTTACCTTTCCTGTCGATTTTAGCTTGGAAAAATAGCTGTTGTATGGAATGTGGAGGAAAATTATGAAAGTATTTTTAAAAGGACTATGCCTGATTTTTGTTTTGATGCTTTTTGCCACGAGTATATCAGCTATGAAAGCAGATCAAGGCGGCCCTGCAAAAAAATTAGATTTACGATATTATCACAATGTAGGTAATATATGGCTAAGAGTAAGTAATTACGGATTTTTTGGCTCGGGTGATGATGCTAATCCGCAATGGCCTTCCCTGGAATATCCGGGTGGCAGCGGTGTGGACTATCTTTACCAGGGTTCCTTATGGTTTGGTGCCAAAAAATTCAGAAGAAATCTTGAAAACAAAAAACTCTATTGGAAACATAATCCTCCATTGAATGAGAGTGATTATTGTGTAGAAAATGATGAGTTTTACCTTTCAAATCCAGGTTTAGGTGCGATTGTTGATACACTCGTTACTGTAGGATTTGATGGAGATGATGATCTCTACGAGTTTTTACCTGCCTATAATCCATTAGAGTATTCAACTAACGGTTATAGTTTGTATAATTCCAATGATGGTGTTACTATTGCTACAACCCGTGAGCAAATTCGCGGAATGGATGATGATGGTGACGGCTTTGTGGATGAAGATCCTGCCGGATATGCATTCCCTTTCAGAGCCGGTGACGAGTTGCCTGAACAGTTTAGTCCATTAGGTGGAAGTTTTCTTCATCTTGTTTCCGGATCTTCAGAATTAGTTGATAAGTTTGGAAATATTTGGTTCCCACTTGGTTTTGTAGATTTATTCAGAGACCCCAGTAATGGTAAATTTGATTATGCCTATAAAAACGATGATGATGGAGACGGTGCTTCTGATGAAGACGGTGCTCCAGTATCAGAGCAGGATTTTATCTCCTATTATTATGATTATAGTCCTTTTGACACAAAGATCAACAGAGATTATGGAAACAGTGCATCAAATAATACTCACATACCATTAAATGTTAAAGTGCGTCAGATGAGTTATCAATGGAGTTATGAATATATTAAGAATTTAGTATATGTCGAATTTGATGTTACAAATATGAACAGATTAGATACTCTTTATGATTGTTCAATGGGTATTTATATGGATTCTGATGTAGGCCCTCAGCAATATGGTGCTACACAGAGATCAGGCGACGACAAATCCGGTTATGTAAGCGGTGCAGGTTATGAATTTGCTTATACTTTTGATGCTGATCTTGATCAGGGTTTAACCCAAGGTTATGTAGGCTCAAGAGTTTGTACACCAGATCCTAATCCGGACAGTTTGGGTTATGCCTGCTGGTATTGGAAAGTCGGTAACGGACCTGATGATAATTCACCCTTATCTTTAACTCCTTCTCCCAAGAAAACTGCTAATGAAAAATATTGGTTATTGACAGGAAGAAATCCTGATGAAACCAAATTCACAACCTTGAGAAAAACAGATCAGCCTGATTTTACACAGCCTGATGCTGTTGATACAAGATATTTATTTGCTTTCTACGGTGCTCAACCTGCAGATTCGTCTTATACAAATATAGAAAAAAGATGGAATTTGCCTCCTGAAAAAACCATGAAAATAGTGATTGCTATCTTCCCAGGTATGTCTATTGAGGAATTAAAAAACTCAGCTGCCTGGGCCAAGAAAATTTATGGTGATCCTCAGAAATTAACAAATGTGACAAAACCGGATATAGTGTCTCACTATAATCCTCCGCTACCTCCAACTATTCCTGCGATGTACTCTGCATTGACTAATGTAAATGATCCAACTTGCGGAGATGAAAACAAAGGTGATGATGTAACTGTATTTTGGGATAATCGCTCTGAATTCTTTATTGATCAGATAACTGTAAGTAAAGAACAATATGGCTGGAATTCCAGACCAGGACTTGATAGCGATTCTACCGGAATTAATTGGTCAACAATACCACAAGAATTCTGGCCTACCAGTTCTAACAGAAATCCTAATGCTATCGTCAATCCGTGGACAGCTTACAGACTTAATCATGACTTCCAGGGCTACACCTTCTGGGGTCGTTCCTCAAGTGGTTCTCAGGAAGACTGGGAAGAGATTCGCAGATGGGATAAGGTTGATACACCTCAGGATCGGAATGATTATAATGAAGGTTTACCAATTTTTGATTTTGGTGGTGAATTGTGGAAAGACAATGGACTGCCAGGACAAAGAAATTTTATAGCTGGTGATGACAGTTATTGTATGTTAGATAGTTTGTATCAAGTTAGATACATCACCTCAAGTGATAAAGTTTATGGCGAACCCATCTATAGTACAGTACATTACAGTGATGCTTTATGGAACAGTATCAAGACTAAATCTGAAAATGAATGGATGTTAGCATTTAAACCTACAAATTCATATCTTCCAGATGATGCATATTTAGCATTAGTTGACAAAAAATTATTACCCATACCTATGCCTGGTTATGGTGGAAATCCTGGTATGCAAGATCCGAATATAGTAAATGGTCAGGAAAAGGACTCATTCTATATGAGAAGAATGGCAGCCCGTTATTATACAGCCACCAAAATGGATGTGAAAAAAGGCTACGAATATTATGTTGCAGTAACAGCTTACGACAGAGGTATGCCAGGAAATAATCTGCAATCTCTGGAAACAGGCCGTGATGCTAATATGAAAGTATTCTTCCCTGGTTCTGTTGCTAATGAATCTATGAAGGACATTTATGTTGTTCCGAATCCTTACAAAGGTTTATCCAAATTTGACGGAAGAAGAGAAAAAGACACTAACGGTGATAAGAGCCGTAGAATATGGTTTGTTAACCTGCCTGAACAATGTAAAGTTAAGATTTATACCTTAGCTGGAGATTTAGTTGATGAATTTGAACATACTGGTTCATACAATGAAGATGTAATTTCAGTTAGTCGGGCTATATATACAGGAAAAACCGCCAGTGGTATTCATTCATGGGATCTACTTTCGATGCATGATCAAATCATTGCCAGCGGTATTTACTTGTTCTCAGTAAAGAACAAAAAGAATGGCGAAATTAAAGTCGGCAAATTTGCGATAATCAGGTAGGGGGTTGATATGAAAAAGTTAATAATATGTCTAGTCATGATAGCCTTAATACCTGTCATAGCAAATGCAGAAATATTTCCCAAGACCGGAACCGCATCATTGCAGTTCCTCAAACTGGGAATTGATGCACGTGCCACAGGTATGGGAGAAGCATACACAGCAATCAGTGATGATATTTCTTCTGTATATTGGAATCCAGCCGGATTAGCCAAGAAAATGGATAATCAATTCATGTTCTCACATACAAAATATGTTGCAGGCATTTCTCATGAATTTGTAGCAGCTTCCCGATCCCTGGATTGGGGTAATGTAGCGGTTTTTTTGAATTATCTGCATATGGATGATATGAAAGTAACTACTGAAGATGAATTTGATTGGACAGGTGAATACTTCACTTCATATGACTTGGCAGCAGGCGTAACCTATGCCAATGCTTTTACAGACAAATTCAATTTTGGTGTGTCAGCTAAGTATATTACTGAAAAAATTGAAGAATACTCAGTCAGTACAATGTCTGTCGATCTTGGATCTACATACAACACAGGCTGGAATAATCTTACAATTGGAATGTCTCTAAGAAATTTTGGCCCGGACATTAAGTACGAAGTTGACTGGGATGAAGATGGAAGTTTAGATGAAGATCCATATGATCTTTTTGATAATGATGGTGATGGTTTAATTGACGAAGATCGCGAAGAAATGGCATTTAAAATACCCATGAATTATTCAATGGGATTAAGTGCAGATTTATATAGAACTAAAACATCCAGTCTTATCGGAGCTTTCCAGATAGATAATTGCGTGGACAGAGCAGAAACCTGGAACTTAGGTTGTGAATATAACTGGAACAATTTCTCGCTTAGAAGCGGTTATCAGCTTAATTATGATGAAGCCGGTTTTGCAGCAGGTTTTGGTGTCAGAATACCTACACGTATTTCCATCTTAAACGTAGATCTTTCCTGGACTGATTTTGGTGATTTATCTGAGAGCTTTATTGAAAGCCCCATCAGATTATCTATAAAAGCTACTTATTAATAATCAAAAAGAATTAATGTAAAATTCTTTTTGCCAATATGGTAATGACGGCATCAGTGTCGTCATTACCTACTTTAAGTGAAAAATTGGAGATAAAAATCCCAGTTTAAAAATAGGAGGAAATATGAAAAAACTTGTTATCATTTGTTTAGCAATCCTTTTTGCTGTTTCCATCTTTGCTGATATTCAGCAAAATGATGGATCTAAAAGAGCGATTGGCAGTCCAAGTTGGATGCTAAAAACAAAAGCAATTGACAGAACTATGCCAACACAGGTCTCAATTGCTTATGCACCAGTTCAACTTATGTTTTCATACAACGATTACTTCATGGGAAGTTACAGTTCCATTCCCATAAGAATGCAGGATAACGGAGCCGGTATTTACATGATATATCATGGACAGGAAACCTCTCAAGCTTCCTCCAGAATGGTATATTACAATTATATCCAAAATGGCCAAAATGCTAATAGCGGTCGTATTACAACTGATGCTATACGTCAGGGTTTTCCTGGTTTTGATATTGATCCCGTTACAAATGATCCTTTTGTAGCTTGGCATGGTGAGATGGCAACCGGTTCAAAATTGGATGTCTCTTTAGCTTATGACCAGTATCACCTCTTTAATACTCCCAATATGTGGAGTACTTACAATGTTGTTATTAATAATGGAAACGGACCAGATGAATTTATTTGGCCTTATGTCCATATTGATGAATCACCTTTAGGTGCAGAATATAGAAGAGTTTATGTAGAAACTACTAATGCCACTGCTGGTGCAGCTGGTAATCCATCTGAAAATCAGAAACTTGCTTATGCTGATATTACTACCGAAATGCTCGATGGTACTACTCCTTTAGATTGGACTTTAAGAACTATTCCTCAGATGGATGACTGGCATAATGATACTGCTTTCCATCGCCCTCAATCAACTTTCTTCGTTAAAGGTTCCTTAATTGGCTGGATGGGTTTTGTGAACATGGATTCCCTTGCTACTGCCGAACCAGATTTGTTTGTATTATATAATAACAATTATGGTGAAGGTGACTTTACTTTAGTTATTGAAAATTCTGAAAAAAATGTACCTAACCCAATGAATTATTTTACTACTACTGAACAAATGTTCTTTAGTCCTATTAACACTCATCATACCAGTGTTGCTTTTGACAGCAATGATAAGTTGCATTTAATACAATGCTGGGGTTTACAGGTTTCCGGTGGTTATTATTGGAACTTCCAGTATGTAAAAGACGTTCAGTTTGATTTTGCTACCGGTCAGTTCAAAGTTCTTGATATTGAACCTAAAGGTGCAGCTGATGCCAATTATTTCACTTATGAAGATGATGGCTTTATTTACCTGCCCTGGGATGAAAATAATGACGGAACTATAGATGAAGTTGGTGACAATGCTGGTACTCCTTACCCAATTATCAAAACAGATTTCCCATTCTATTGGTGGGATTATAACGACACCTTCCATGAAAATAATTTCAGAATTGCAACTACTTCTGAAAAAGATATCATGGTAGCTGTATGGCAAAATAGCGATAAAGCAAGACAATTCCATGAATTCACAGACACTGACTATACAGATTGGGCTAATGTTCCTGAAATGGTTGTAGAAATTTCCGGCGACAATGGTCAACATTGGAGCAAACCTTTCTATTTTAACAGTATCGATACTCCTGAAATTTTCGGTGGAATGATTCCAGAATATGTTTATATCTGTGATAGAGTTGAAAAACGTATAGAAAATGAAGAAACAATTCTCAGAGCTCATTTCATGTTTTATAATGATCTCAGTTATGGTTCCTTTATTCAATCAAATGGCGATAACATCGGTGGTAACATGATGTACATGGCTTTAGATTTCAATCTTACCGATATGGTTACAGATGGTCTTGTACTTGGTACTAATGATAAAGTCGTAACAGTTCCAAAGTTACTTAATCAAAACTATCCTAATCCTTTCAATCCAACAACAAGTATTGTCTATAACAACCCAAAAACTCAGAATGTAAATATCGGTATTTACAATTCTAAAGGACAATTAGTTAAGAATCTTGTGAATGAAGTTAAAACTGCCGGTCAACATACCGTAGTATGGAATGGCCAAAATAATAATAATGATACCGCTACCAGTGGTATTTATTTCTATAAG
This sequence comes from uncultured Candidatus Cloacimonadota bacterium, assembly GCA_964419225.1. GTDB lineage: Bacteria > Cloacimonadota > Cloacimonadia > Cloacimonadales > CAYQPF01 > CAYQPF01. The sequence continues at coordinate 18,997 of CAYQPF010000092.1, forward strand.
ATTACAGCAGGTAATCAAACAGAAATGAAAAAAATGGTTCTTGTAAAATAGGACTAGCGTCCAGCATATTTTATAACTATCATAATAGATATGCTTGAGTTATTTTTGAAGATTCGATAATTTCGATCAACTTCAATAAAATACAAAAGCAAAAAACAAATTTGGGCACAAGAAATTGTGCCCATTTTTGTTGTGTTTGGAAAGTAGAAATGTGATTAACCCGAACTGTGCAATAGAATCTTCACAATCTGGTTGAAGCTGTTTCAGTGTGCTTTGGGCAGTAGGCCGTGTGCAGGAGAGATTTTAGAGAAAGTGAAGGACTTACAATCTCACTCACCATATATTTATTATATAACTTCGTTCGATTGCAAGCCTTCACTTTTCATGATCTTCGACCCAGCTTGCAAACCTCTACTGCACAATCCGGGATAGATTAATTATTGCATTAAAAAAAGTGATTAATGTGAGTGAAATATGCTCAAAAATAGGAAAAAATAAAATTATAGATTGACAAAGAAGTTAATTAGAATTATATAAGCATGTTTTTAGGATTGTGGGTAAATAAGTAAAAGAAATAGTAGGAGGAAAAGAATGAAAAAATTACTAATCGTATGTTTAGTAGCTCTTTTAGCAGTATCTATTTTTGCTGATATGCAGCAGAATGATGGATCCAAAAGAGCTATCGGCACTCCAAGCTGGGTGCTGAAAACCAAAGCAGTTGACAGAGTATTGCCAGCTGAAGTCACTATAGCATATGCACCTGTTCAATTGATGTTTTCATACCAGGACTATATGCACGGTAGTTACAGCTCCATTCCAATGAGAATGCAAAACAATGGAGCAGGAATTTACATGATTTATCATGGTCAGTAAACTACTCAGTCTGCATCCAGAATGGTATATTACAACTATATCCTAAACGGACAAAATGCCAACAGTGATAGAATCACTACCGATGCTGTACGTCAGTGAATCGCTGGTTTTGAAATTGATCCTGTTACAAATGGTCGTTTT
>CAYQPF010000093.1:0-19946 GCA_964419225.1 uncultured Candidatus Cloacimonadota bacterium
CCGGACATCACCTTCATGGCGGATTTCAGTTATCAGTATGTGGAAGGTCTGGGCAAAATCGTGAATATTGGGCATGGAACTATCTCAAAAGGCTGGTTTTTCTCTGAGAAGAATATCAGTAAACGCGAGAATTGTGCTGACCTGATCTGTGTGCCAGGTACAATTCACAGGCAAATACTCAGTAAACAAGTATTTATTCCGATCGAAGTAACCGGCATGCCTAAATTGGACTCTCTGTTTTCCAATCCACCAGATAAACAGGCAATTCTCAGAAAAATGAATTTACCTTTACAGAATAAAACTTTGCTTTTTGCTCCTACTTTTAACAATGAATTCAGTATTGTCCCTTATATGGAAGCCAATTTAAGGAAGTACATACCAGATTACATAAACATCATCATCAAGTTACATGGTGCTGCTCCTGAAGAATGGAAAAATAATTATCGACGTTTAGCTCAGACAGTATCTAATATTTATTATACAGAAGATTTGGATATCACCGAATCCATCATTGCATCTGATCTGCTACTCACAGATGTTTCCTCCGTTATTTATGAATACCTGCCTTTGAATAAACCTATTTTGCTGTTTGACAGTCCGCATCAGACTGAGTATCAAATGTATGATCCCAAAGATCTGGAGTACAAATTCAGAGATGTGGGTGATCGGTTTTCCAGTCTGGACAAAATCCAGGAATTGCTTTTCAAAAATATCCTCAATCCTGTAAGGGAAGATAGAATCAAAGAAATAGGAAAACAATTTATCTCTGTAACAGATGGAACCAGCTCAGCCAAGGTTGTGCAAAGAGCTTTGGATCTTCTAAAATTGGATAAACCTAAAGATGTGATTTTTGTCAGATCAGAAAATCAGCAGGATATCCATAAATATCAGAATTTATGGTCATCCCGATATGAAATAATTTATCTTACTAACCAGATATTACCAGAGAATTTTACCTGTAAAACTCCCGAACCACTCAGTAAAGTATTGAGCAGTCTGGATTATCCACCTGAAAGAAAAATCATGTATTTTGAAGCAGATTGGACAACATCCCCAATGTTACCTACTTTCTTGTTCGCTCATTTGAATTATAATGAGAAAATTGGGTTAATCTGTCCCTTGCTCGATGATCAGCAGAATATTACTCTGCAGAATTTGAATATGAGAGTCAAAGATGCTCACAATTCAGAGAGGCCAATGCTGGGTTTACAATTGACCTATTCATTACCGGGTCAGGCTTCAGAAATAGATTTTGCTTTACCGGGTTGCTTCGCAATTAAACAAAAGGACATTCCTTTACAATCCAGAACCTCCGTAATTATTGATGAAAAGATTTATTGGCTTGATTTGTTGAAGAACATTTTACAAAACAATAAAGCATTTTATCTTGCATACGATTGTTTGTTGTATAATCAATATACTAAAGCCCAAAAAAAATCAGAAACCAGTACTCCCAAAACTAAGGTTGAGGCAAAACCGAAAAACCGCCTGAGTATTGATGAACTGCAGAGAGCTATCGAAGCAGATCCCTTTAATAAAGACAATATCATTCAGATAATTAAACTTTATTTTCAAGAGAAAAACTATGATCTTGTTGAGGTATTTTGTAATATGCTGGAAACAGACCCGGAAGCAATTCTCTATGCTGCAAGAGCAATGGAAAAACAGAATTTTAACCATGAAGCATTATTGAAATTGGGGAAAGTGAATTTACATTTTGTGAAGGATCCCCTCTTAAGAGCAGAAATCCTGACAGAAATGGCTAAACTCAATGTCAAAGAAAGCAACATCCCACAAGGTATGGTTCTCCTGAAACAGGCTCTGGAACTTGATCCTGATAATGTTACGGCTCATCTTGTCTTAGGTTCGGCCTATTTGATGCAGAGCAATTTTGACGCAGCTCAGAAAGAATACCAATTTTGTTTCCAAAGAGATGCTACAAATTACAATGCCCTTCTAGGTATTGCTTTAGTCTGGCAGAATAAAGAAAATTATGAAGAGGCAATACGGATTTATATGACTTTGCTGGAAGATAATGAAGAAGATCTGTCAATCATCAAGAATCTGTTAACCTGCTCTTATCTGAGCAAAAATTTTGCACCGGTTGAGCATGCTCTCAGAGAGTATCTATCTCTGCATCCGGCTAATCTGAATGTGCTTTTTACTTTTGCCGGTGTACTCTATGAACAGAAAAAATATGCAGAAACCCTTGACGCTCTGGATAAGATTCTGCTTTTTGATGATAATTATCCAGGAGCAAACGAACTGAAGAATAAAATAAATATGGTTTACTAAATATTCTAAATGGCTTTGATTAATCTGGTGTCATATCAAACACGAAATGACAGTTGGAATTGATAGCCGCAATATATAAATAACTGAAAGTAAATTCTCTTCTGGAGAGGAGTACGGCTTTAGCCGGGAGGTGTGTTGTGTCCCAATCTTTCATCACACAAACCATCCTGGACATGAAAGTAGTTTTATAATGGAGTAGTTAATGGGAAAAGTAATAAAGAAGAGTCGCAAAAGTACAAAAAGTGTGAGATCCAGCAGTATTGTCTGGTTATTGGTTCCGGCTTTGTTGATTTTGGGATGCATTTTATATTTGAGTAAAGGGGAAAAAGCCAATCTGCCACCGGTTCAGGTTGCTCAGGAGCAGGAAGAGGCTCCCGTTGAAGAACCCGAAGATAGTGTTGTTGCTGAACCTGTAACCAAAGCAGAAATCAAGAAACAGAAGAAAACAGATTTGATAAATAGTGATGTTTTTTTAAAAACTATTCTGCATTCAGCTCTAAAACTTGGAGTACTCGAAGATCTTTTCCATGTTAAAGTCAGAGATGAAGGGATCTTTATTGATATCCCTCTGAACAAAGCTAAGACAGATTTTAACTATGCCAATTACTATATTCAGTCTCAATTGATTAAAAATAACGGAGTACTCATCTCAGGCAAAGAAAGTAAATATGCTGACTATCAGACCCTGATCTTTCAGGATAATTTAACCAAAAAGAACTATACTATAAAATTGCATTATGATACCAAGCATTCATATCCTCAGGAAAAAACCAAACTCGCCATCATTGTCGATGATTTCGGCAGTTTTTCCGGCGATCTGTTAGATGAATTTTGTGAATTGGACAGGAATTTAACCTTTGCGATCATGCCCAATCAGAAGTATTCGAAAGTATCGATGCAGAAAGCTTCGCAAAAAGGACATGAATTGATCCTGCATATTCCCATGGAACCAATTGATTACCCCAAGAGTAATCCTGGTAAAGATGCTGTTTTTGTCCAATATAAGCCTGCAAAAATACAGAGTATAGTTCTCGACGGGTTTAAACAATTACCACTATGTGTGGGAGCTAATAACCATATGGGAAGTTTGGCAAGTACAGATGAAGGAGTTATGGGTGCTGTGATGGAAGTACTTAAGCAAAGGGGTTCATACTTTGTGGATAGCCGGACAACCCCGGCCTCAGTTGCCTATAAAGTTGCTCAAAAATTCCTTATTCCCTCCTATCAAAGAGATCTTTATCTTGATGATCCCAACATCTCCGATAAAAACTTCCAGGAAAAAATCACCCGACTCGAAGAATTGAAGTTAAAAAGAAATTCAGTCATCGTGATCACTCATTGCCATAATGAAGAAAAACTGGTTTACCTGAAGAAATTCATCAAAAAAGCTGAACAAATGGGCTTTGAACTGGTCCCTGTATCCTTGCTGGAGAAAAGCAAAATCTGAAACTAATTATTAATTATCAATTATTAATTATTAATGGGAGAGGAAATAACCTGAGATGTAGAACCAGCCTTTAGACTGGTTCAGTATCAGGTGTCAATAGGGAGTAAAAGCAGAAGATGTAATCTTCTGATACCGAATTCTGTGCAGTTTAAAAGCAAAGCTTTTTTGGTAAGTCCTTGCCCTTAGCAAGGGAAAGGATTTAGGATAGGGTTGTGATTTAATCATTATCTATTAATGGGAGAGGAAATAACCTGAGATGTAGAACCAGCCTTTAGACTGGTTCAGGTCAGATGCAGTGGTGAGTGAAAGCTGGTTAGTACTTTAAAACTAAAATTCTTTCATTTTTTGGCAAAGCATTAATAAGGATTTTGGCTAAAGCCCGAATGGGTGTGGGTTAATTTATACCCGGCATAAATGCCGGGCCTATTGATGCACAAAGTTATGAAGCCAGGTCCAATCAGGCATTGTTTGCCTCATCAATAGCCTTCGGTTTTAACCGGAGGATTAATAAGAAACGAATATTCCTCTCTCCCTAATGGCTTCAGCCAAATTCTCTTTCAATAATCATAATGAAAAAAAATTGTCTTATGAAATTCTATTTTGGTTCTGGTATGTCCAGGCGAGGGTTTAAGTACTGACTTGTCTGACTGTCCGTAGGACATAAGAATTTAGACTGCTGCTTTAGCTGCAGGTATAAATAACCATCAAGTCTCCGTCCGATAGGACGCAAGATTATTATTCGAGGCTTGTCCTGATTTTCAAATTTAACCTCCGAAACAAAAACTCTCAAACCGCGTCCATCTGCGTATTCTGTGTTGATCCGCGTTCTATTAAGCGTCTCCTTATTCCATTTTTGGAGCAGCCATTAGACACAGGATATAATGCTTCAGTTTTTTCCTTCCGTGATTATTTTCTTCTCTTTCAACCAAACGATGAAATCGTTTACCTGGGCCTGTAGGTTTTCAAGGGCAAGTTTGTATGTTTTTTCATAGGATAATTGTCTATTGGAATAACTTGAACCAAAGAGTTGATCATTGAGAATTTGTTTTTGTTTCTCATAGGCAAGCATGATTTCTTTTTTCTTTTGATAATATTCCTGAATTTTATTCTTATCTTCTTTGAAATTGTTTTTTTCTGAATCCATGAAATATTGATTATACAAATTCTGAAGATCTTTAGGGTATTTTCTTTCCAGTTTTTCAAGACTTTTAGAAATTTTGTCCCTTTTATTCTGATCATCTTCAGCCTTGTCCATACTTTTGGTTAGAGGATCATAAAACACACCGCAGGTAAATTTTCCGTATGAATCTAATTGGGGTACAAGTTGTCTGGCTACAAATTTTGTGTCGAAAGATGAAACAGTTGAACGATTTTGTGTAGAACTCCAAAATTTGTCGTAATTATCTTTGGTTACATAAACAATGCCGAGATTACTTTTTTCGGAAAATAAATTTAGGTTCAAAGGCTTTTTTCTGTCGGGAACATTAGCATATCTGCTTTTCCCGGTCTCTCTATTAATATTCTTCTGATAAGTAATGAAGGATAAATCCTTAAATGTCTTATCTGTATCAGAGAATTTGATGCCATACTGAGAAAACATCTCAATGATGATTTTTTGGGCGTCGGCTTCCGTTATAAAAACAGGAGGACTCTGCACAACACATCCAATTGCACCTCTTCCATCCCCGTGATCAAAAACAGGTGCACAATCATACTGCGGAGTTTTAACATTATTTTGTCGCTTGCTCATATTTTTATTTTTGTTTTCGACAAGCTGTTGGGATGCTTTGGGCAAAGTTGACGTATCTGCTTTAGAGTTATTTTGAAGAAACAGGGTAAGCATTGCCAGGAATACAGCCTTATGAGAAAGAAAGGGCATTTGTCCCTTGGTAGAAGGTGTATAGTTATTCTCATTCGGGTAAGCAGGAGTCTCGTATTTTTTTACAGGTTGTATTTTCATATTATTGTCCTTTCAGGCTTTCCCATTCCGGCTTTCTAAACCTGAATATGTCTTCTTTTACTAATTTATTGTAGTCCAAAATAGATTCAACTGTAGTAGATTCCAGATAGGCTTCAACTGCAGTTTCGAGACTTTCATTAAAACATTGAGAATAACCTCTGGCCAGAGTTATACTTGGTTTATTATTAAACAGTTCGATTAGTTGCTCAACGTATTCCGTTTTACCCAAACATATCAGAGCAAAAGCAGCGTTTTCCCTTTTTTGGGGCTCTGCTTGCAAATCTTCCATCAGAACAGATTTAACCTGATCCCAATTGTCTTTAAGTTTAACTTTGTCTTTAGTACCTATCCAATAATATACTTGTTCCTGAGAAGAAACTGGTTTCCAACCCAGACGGTCCAGAGCTTCACAAATCCTGTCATTCATATCCCAACAAGGTAACAAAGGCACAATATGTGGAACAGCTTTTTTGTCTCCAATTTTACCCAAGTCATAAACTGTACTAATAACAACGTTGGGGTTTTCATCTTTGAGATATGGTATCAGGATTTCAGCATTTTCATTTATTTTCCTAATCAAGCTTGGGATAACATCCCGATTTGAATTGTTCGTATTATCTAAATAATCAGTAAACATTTTTAAAGGTATTTTATCATTCATATTTAACAAAGCCTGAACAATATCATATACAACAATGTTATCCTTTTTTTCTTTGGATAAAAGGGAAAGAAGTGGATTAACAGCTTCTATCTCACCGATATTGTCTAAAGCTTCTATTGCAGAATACACAAATTCCTTGTTGTCACTATCCAAAAAAGGAATCAAACAGGAGATTGCTTCTTTAGCTTTGAAATTGCCTAATGCTTCGATAGCTGACTCAACCACCTCGTCAACACTATCTGACAAACAAGAGATTATAGGCACTATGGCTATTGGATCTTCAATTCGGGTAAGTGCTTTTATGGCATCAACCTTATAAGGGTTAGCAGGAGTTTGTAAAAATGCAATAATTGGTTTTGAGGCCCGTTTACTGGCTATCTTGCTTAAAACAATGACTATATGGCCAGTTTCATAAGATATTTCACCTGTCAGTAAATTAATCAATGGATCAACTGCAAGAGTATCACCAATATTACCCAGAGTTTCAACAGCAAGAAAACGATTACAGTATTGAGAATCATTCAGGCAATCATTCAGCAAATTATTAATTACAATTCTTGTACATTGCTCGTTCTTTAAAGAACTATCAGCTTTATAAAGTTCATTTAATGAAGTAATAGCAGCAAATTTTAGATCTTTATTATTGCTTTTCAAATAATCAGCCAAAGCCGCAAAAGACGCTTCATTACTAATTTGTGCCAAAGCATCTGTTAATTTCTGATAAGACTGGTAATTGTTATCGGGATTGTTGATCAGGTTTTGCAATGACTGAACATCCTGATATTCGTTACAGTTTATTAAAGCTAGAATTGAAGCACTGCGTACTTCAATATTTTTGTCCTGAAGGCAAGTTGTAAGGTGTTTTACAGTTATACTATCGGTTAAGGAACTTAAGCATTTAATAGCAGATATCCTTACATCTGCATCCTGATCCTGTAAACAAAGGTATATCCGGTCTTTAATTGTAATGGTTTCATATTTGCTCATTGCCTCAAGAGCTGCCTTTCTGATAACTTTATTAGGGTTATTTAGGAAATAAAGAAGAATTTTCTTTGAGTTATCTGAGTTCAGTTGTGCTATGGACTCAGCTGCTAAATGAATGACTTTTTGACTGCTGTCTGTTTCAACCACATTTTTAAGCACTGAAACACTTTTTTTAAAATTAATAGCATTATAAAACCTGATAGCGATTAACCTGACAGATTCTGAAGGATTATGTAACTCCTGTTCAATATAATCCAAAGAATTTCTAATTCTAACGTCAATTCTAGGGTAATCCAGTGAAACCACTTGCTTAGAATCCAATTGTCTGGCATAATAACGGATTATCGTTGGTATCACGCTAGGATTCCCAATTTTTTGCATGGCGTTTATAGCGTATTCCGCGGATGTAAAAGTGCTGTCATCGAGGCAGTTCATTAATCCTAAAGTAACAGTATTATCCCGATATCCCGCTAAAGCAGACAGAGCTTCATAGCTTACATTCCAGTCCTTATCTCTTGCATATTTAAGCAAAAGTTCTCTGGCTTCCTCAGCTTTTAATTTCCCAAATATAGAAATTATATTGACTTTGGATTCATTGTCAACTTGATCAATTATCGGAATTAAGTATTCTATTACGGGTTTCCCTATCTTCTCCAGTTCGTCCCATTCTTTAGCCTCAATCAGATATTTGATCATCTCGGTTTGACTGACTGAATTCTTGAGTATTTTCATTTCTTTTTCAAATATTTGCTGCTTAAGCTTCTTACCTCTATTCTCAGGAAAATAAATTCTGGTACTTAGATAATTTGAATAAAACAGTAAGATAGTTGTAATTAAACAAAATTTCAATAATCTGATCTTAATAATCATATAAAACTTTAATCCTTTATTATGCCTTTATTTTTCAACCAAACGATGAAATCGTTTACCTGGGCCTGTAGGTTTTCAAGGGCAAGTTTTTGTGCTCTTTTATTAATCTCAACCCGGACTTGGTTTGACAGGTTTTCTTTGGTGATTTCCAGATCAGATTGTTTGGCATCGTATTTTTTAAATATCTTTTCCTTAGCTGCACAGTATTTTTTTATTTTACTCTCACTTTCTATGCAATTCTTTTTTTCAGATGTAGAAAAATATTCGTTAAAAAGATCCTGCATTTGAGTAGTCCTCAATGTATCAATATTCGCAAGTTCTTTCTCAATATTCTTGATTTTGGTATTTAATTCTGCAATGTCTGAATTCTTCTCAAAATCACTTGCATCAATAATTGGGTCATAAAAGACACCACAAGTAAACTGTCCGTAGGAATCGATCTGAGGAACTAATTTCCTGGCTACAGCTTTTGTATCCCAGGAAACTATCGATGATGACCTTTTAGATCCTCCCAAATCTTCATAGTCTTCCTCTGTGACGAAAACAATTCCCAAATTGGATTCCGAGGAATATAAGTCCAGACTGAGAGGCTTAGACCCATTCGGAATATCTATAAATTCAGTGTTCGAGTCTTTTTCGGCCATAGTCTCCTGATAAGAGACAATTTGCAGATCCGGGATTAGCTTAGAGAAAGAATCGAATTTTACGCCGTACTGTGAAAATATCTTGGTGATAACCTGTTGGGCATCAAGTTCAGAAATGAAAACTGGATAACTGACGGCTACACAACCTGCCACACCTTGTCCATCACCGTGTTCGAAAACCGGAGCACATATGCGTTTTATGTCTCTTTCGCTTGTTGTAGGAAGAGTTTGGGTTTTGGATTTAATTGTGACAGTTTGTGTACTTGCTTTCGTTGATACTTTATTTTCAGCTTGATTATTCTGAATAAACAAAGAAATGATCGCAAACAACATTGCTTTTTTTGAAATAAAGGGCATCTGATTATTCTGTGAAGGACAAAACTCTGTTTCTCTGGGATATTCAGGAACCTGGTATTTTGCCAAAGGTTTGATTTTCAAAATTTAGCCCTCCATATCTTTCTTCTTAGATCTGAGCAATTGTGTCACCATGAAGCCCAAATAATCGGATTTGTTGTATAATACTGGTTCGAAAATTTTAGTTGAAGTTGTCCAATTTTACTTAGCTTTCTTTTCTTACATTTTGAATATGCGGTAGCCATATTCTTATCAGGATTCACTTTCAAAAGATTGCACAAATCATTAATAAACTCTTCTTTTCCAAGACATATCAGTGTAAAAGCAGCATTTTTTCTCTTTCTACCATCTGAGACCAAGTCCTTTTGCAAAACTTGTTTAGCTTGTTCCCAATGTTCAAGAAGCATTTGTTTGTTCTTTTTTCCAATCCAATAATAAACCTGCTCTTCAGGAGTTGTTGGCTTCCAGCCTAAACAATCGAGAGCAAAGCAAATTTCTTGATTTGCTTCCCAAGATGGCAGAACAGAAAGCAAAGTTGGGATAGCGTTCTTGTTTTTGAATTTACCGATTGCTTCAACAGCTAAACGTGCTATTTGATCATCAGTTGGTTTCACGAATGTTAACAGCGTGTCATAAGCCAAAGGATCTCCTATCATTCCCAGAGACCAAATTGAATTAATACGAATACTTCGAAAGGGATCATATAAACATTTCATTAAGGGAAGAACTGCCCTTGTGTCAGGCATCTTCCCAAGAGCATATGCAGAAGCTGCTTTGACATGATCATCTTCATCATTCAAACAATTGATAAGAACTCCGATAGCTGTTGTATCACCGATCATGCCCAATGCTTCAGCACAATAACTACGGTTTCTATATTTAGGATTCTTAAGATAGTCGATGAGCTTCTTAGTAGCTCTTTTATCCCCTATCTTTCCTAAGGTCATAACTGCTTCTATAAAATCGGAGTTATTCAATTTATTCAGATTATTCAGTAACGGAGTTACAGCAGATGGATCTTTAAGTTCTCCTAGTGATATAATTGAATAATACGAGACATATTCGTGGGAATTATTAATCAAAGGAATGAGATATTTAACAGCTTGTTTATCCCCTATTTTGCCAAGGGCTAAAACAGCTTGAGCTCGATTATCACCATCCGGATCATTCAGAACCCTGATTAATGCCTTTGTTGCCCGTTTATCACGTAAATTTCCGAGAGCAATAGCTGCATCTCGTTTGTAATATCCATTCTTATCGTTTAACAATGAAATTAGTTTATCAACTGCAGATGTATCTTGAATTTCACCAAGAGCTAAGATCACATCCTTAGAGTAGATTGATTGTGGAGTTTGGAGAGACTCGAGTAATGGCTTTACAGCTTTACGCGATTTTAGCTTGCCTAAAGTACGTGCTGCCATTGATAAATTACTACTTTTACTCATTCTGAAATCATTAATTAAAGCTTCCTCAGCTAGAGAATCTCCGATACTTTCCAAAGCCTGAACTGTTTTATAGTTTAGTTCTGAGTCCTCTAAACAGTATTGGATCAAGGGTTGCACAGCGGTTTTTTCTCCAAGTTCACCTAATGTTACAATTGCAGACTCCTGGATTATTTTATTGCTGTGTTGTAAACATTGTATGATTGTTTGAATGGACAGACTGTCATTTATGTCAGCTAAAGCTTCTATTGCACTTGTGTAGGTTTGATGCTTCAATTTCTCCTGAGACAATACATCAATCAACTGAGGAATTATTTTACTATCACCCAGATATCCTAAAGCAGATAAAGCTGTAGTACGTACATCGGAATTAGGATCATGCAAGTAGGGTCGAATGAGGTTAATTGCAATGCTGTCCGTTTCTGATTCCAAGCCTTGTATCGCAGCAACTCTGATTTCAGGGTTCGGATGCTTCAGACTGGTTTCATAAAAGTGCCTTGATGGTGGTACTTTTAAAGTAGTTAATGCATCAATTGTTAGTGCCCGGACATCTGCATCAGGGTGGTTAAGAAGGGCAGGGAGTATCTCACGAGCCTTATCAGGATCAAAATATTGTATTTTGAATATGGCCTCAATAAGTATTCTGGAATTTTGTTCGGTTTGTAAGCAGTTAATTAAAAATGGGAGAATTTTCTTGTTCCTGGAGGAAAACAGAGTATTTGCTGCAATTTCCCGGATTTTTTTATTTTTGTCATTGAAAAAGGAAATCAAGGTATTAAAAGCCAGATCATCATCAAAAGAATCAAGTGCTTCTATTGCACACTCTCTGTTACCTTCATTCGTGTCACTGGTATAGAAAATAATATAGGGCAAAGCTTTGGGATTGCCAATTTTTGCTAAGGAGCGTATTATATCTCCTTTAATAGATGTAGAGTCAGAATTGAGTAATCCAATTAGTGTATCAATAACTAAGCTGTCGTTAAAATTTCCTAGTTCATATGCTGAAAAAGATCTGATATCATTACTTTTATCTTTTAAAAATAGTAACAGAGGTTCTATTGCTTCATTTGAACCTGAATCCCCTAAGATAGTGATAATTCTACATTTGGATTGTGTATCAATGTCTTTTAAGGCTGGCAAAGCAGGAATCAGGAATTTGAGGACTATTTTGCTATCATCTATAGAATGTAATTCATCCCAAGCTCTGATAGCAATTAGGTATTGGATTCTATCTTCTTCTGGCAATGACCTTTGTATTATTTTTAGTTCCTTTTCACTTATTTCATAGTTAATCTGCCTGGGTCTCATTTTTTCTTCTACAAGTAGTTCACGTTCCTTTTGCAAATAACCCTTTTCAGTTATTTTATTATTAACACAGCCAAATAAGATAAGAGTTACAAAGAAAGTGAAAAGGAGTTTTAACCTTGTATCTATTGTTATCCTGAGGTTTTGTTTGAACAAAATCAACTATTCCTCATCCGGATACTTACTCTTAATGGAAACAATCACCTCTCTGATATCGAGGAAGATTTCGATCAGTTCCGGGTCGAATTGGGAACCTGCACATCTGGCAAGTTCCTCCCAGACTTCATCAAAACTCCAGGCTTCTTTGTAGCAGCGTCTGCAGGAAAGCGCATCAAAGACATCTGCAATTGCTACAATTCTGGCCATTAAAGGAATTTCTTCCCCGGTTTTGCCTTTGGCTCTGCCATTATCATTGATAAATCCTTCCAGAGGCTGCTCTGTTTCAATATTGATATATCCCGGATAACCCCTGCCATCCCAGCGTTCATGATGACAAAATGCTATATCGCGTGACATCATATCCAGTTCGGATTGCTCATTAGCAAAGAGTCTGGCTCCGATCATCGGATGTTTTTTCATGTCTGCAAATTCTTCATCTGTCAGTTTACCGGCTTTTTTGAGTATGTTATCAGATATACCGACTTTCCCGACATCGTGCAGCATGGCAGACATACGCAGCAAGTCTTTCTGATGATGCCATTCCTGCTCCGGGATATTATGTTTGACAGCCCAGCGTTCATACAATTCGGAAGAATAGGCAGCCACACGGTTAACATGTGCTCCGGTCTCTTTGGGATCACGCATTTCAGCCATCTTTATCATCCGCAAAATAAGATCTCTGGTCATATCTGCACGCTGTAAAGCTACGGCAGCATTATTGGCAAAATGTTTAATAAAGGGTATATCTTCATCGGAAAAAGGAATAATATAGGCATCTTCATCTTTGGCATTAATCAACTGTAAAATACCGATAACTTTTTTAGCCGGTGTAACCAAAGGAATGGTCAACATTGAGACTGTATAATAGCCTGTTTTATCGTCAAATGCTTTATTAAACTTGTAAGGAGCTGCAGGATCAAGATCATAAACATCATCGATCTTCAATATTTGCCCCGATATTGCGACATAACCTGAAATTGATGCTTCACTGATTGGCATTCTGAAAGTGCTATAGACTAGTTTTTTCCCCGGAGGCAGATCACGCTGAAATGTGTCGTTCTGAGTATAACTGAAGAGTAGCTGATCATCTTCACAGATATAGAAAGAACCGGCATCAGCATTAACAAATTTACGTGCTTCACTGAGTATTGTTTCCATCAGAATATCGGTGTTGTTGATCTGAGTCATTTTATTCCCGATATTGATTACTTCTTCCAGAATTTGCTCTCTGTCTCTCATATACCACTTCCTTTAATCTAAATTACCCATATCCATATTATTAAGCAGGATTTTAGATAGTAAAAGTTTAGAAAAGTGTGCTAATTTAGCAAGTAAAATTTTTAACAGATTTTGGAGGCACTTTTAGACAATGGACTATAGGGACTTAATGGACTTAATGGACTAAATGGACTATAGGGACTAAATGGACAGGAGGGACTGAGTAATGATAGTTGTTAATGTGAAATAAGGCATGAACACCAAGGATGAAGAGGGGGACGAGAGAGTTGAGAGTTAAATGAGAAGAGAAATTGTTGAAACCCGCAGGCAAGTACTAAGTAGAGAGTGGGCAGTGTGCAGCAGTAGGCAGGGGGCAGTATGAGAGATGATAACTCACCCCCGGCCCCTCTCTTGCGAAGCGAGGGGAGTGAAATGGGATCTGGGAAAATGTTGAAACCCGCAGGCAAGTACTAAGTAGAGAGTGGGTAGTGGGGAAATTGAGAATTGGTTTTTCGAGAGATGGACTAAAGGGACTATATGGACAGTATGGACTGGGGAAAAGGTGTCAGGGGCCAGGTGTTGGGTCTCATGGGCGAAGGAACTTGGGGATCGGATCGAGGAAGAGGATTGAGAACAAAGACGAACACGGACTAACACTGACTAGCACAGACGAGAGAAGAGAACTGAGGGTACTATAGTTGGAGTATTGGTAGAAATTATAATTATTAATGATTATAGCTGATCATATAGCTTCCGGCGAGAATAAGCAGAAGTCCGATAACCTGATAATAGGAGAATTGTTCTTTGAGGACAAACACCGCCAGAAGGACTGTCACTGCCGGATAGAGAGCGGTAAGACTAACCACATAGGCTGAGGGTGCTTTGGAAAGAGCGAAATAGTAGAAAAGTGTACCCAGAATACCGGCTAAACCTGTTAGAAAAGTATAGAACAAGGCCTTACCGGAATAGTTCACAACGGTACCGGTTTGTTTCACGATAAAAAACAGAACCAACGAAGCGATAGGGTAGAGGAAGTAGGACAAAGAAGAAATAGCCAGAGGACTGTTGTACTTTGTAGCTATCTTACCGAAGAAAGTCCATAAACCCCAGAGGATGATAGTTAAGAGAATGTAGAGGTAAGTCATTTCAGGTGCCAGGTGTCAGGTGTCAGGTGCCAGTGGGAGATAGGCTGAGGAAAGGAAGTTAAGAGGTAAGAGTGAAGAGATAAGCTGGTTATAATCATTTTTTCACCTATAATACATTAGTAAAAAAAGGGCAGAACGAGTCTGCCCTGATAGTTTATTTGATGAGACCTTGTTCAAAGAGTTTTTTGAAATAAGTCCAACTGGTTTCATTAGGCTCGGTAAATTCTTTGGGTGTCTGAGAAAACTGAGGAGCTTTCTTCATGACATAATTTTTGATTTGTTCAGGCAGATCCTGGAAACCGTTAGCCAGTTTTTTACCACGGCATTGGAATACAAGATTACCTTGTTTGTCGCCCATAGCCATGAAAGGCATCCAGGGACTGATTCTGGTCCAGGTTATAAAGCAGGGAACAGAATTCATGACATCGTTTAAAACATCATTCTTTTTGACAAAGAACTGGAATAATTCAGCAGCTTCGTACTGATTACTCTGAGAGTATTTGGGGAATTTATCCTTAGGCAAAGGTGAGGGATAATCCAGGAACAAATCCATACTGAAGCAGAGTTCGTTACCCAGGTCTGTTGAGGGTAAGAATTTTGAAAGGTAGGGCAGATATTCTTTAGCAAAGCTGATATCCTGATTTACCGGATCATTCCAAATATGGACAACATCCAATTTTTGTTTGGTATAAGGGTTTTCCCAAGTTTCCAGAATCTCGCCGGTTTTAAGATCTTTGTAAAAGGCCGCTTCTCGGGTGAGAAGTTCGTATCCGCCTTCGACCTTAACAGCTCTGGCAATGTTGAAACCTTCAAATTGGAAGAGAGGCCTGTCTTTTTCACCATTGACGAAAGAATAGACAGTTCCTGTCCACCAGTAAACGACTTCCTTACCATCCAGAGAAGCTCTTGTTTTCATGAAAGCGTTAAGATAATCTGCAGGATTTTTAAGATCCAATGCTTGCAGAGTAAAAGACACTGCAATTAACAGGCTTATGATCAGTAAATACTTTTTCATTGTGCCCTCAATTATTCAGCTTCTTTTAAAAGTCTTTCAGTTTCCAAAGCAATCATTAACTCTTCATTGGTAGGGATTTTGAGGACTTTAACTTTCGAGTCTTCAGAATTAAGTTCCAAGATACCACCCTTGAATTGATTATTGGCTTCTTTGTTTATATGAATACCAAGGTATTCCATCTCTTCGCAGACTAATGCTCTGAGAATAGGCATATTTTCACCAACTCCACCTGTGAATACGAGTACATCCAATCCATTCATAACAGCTGCATAAGCACCAATATATTTTTTGATCTTGTAAGCATAAACATCATGTGCCTGAATTGCAAGGGGATTGTTTTTTTCCAATATTTCTTCTTCTATAACCCGCATATCATTACTCAAATGTGATAATCCCAACATACCGCTTTTTTTATTGAGTACACTGTTTACTTCATCTACAGTAAGGTTTAATTCTTTGTTCATGAAAATAGGAATAGCAGGATCGATATCACCGCAACGTGTTCCCATCATCAGACCTTCCAGAGGAGTGAAGCCCATGGAAGTATCGACGGAAAGACCCTTGTTTACTGCAGTAATAGAAGCACCGTTGCCAATATGGCAAGTGATGATTTTGAGATCTTCAATATTCTTATTCAGATATTCTGCGGCTAACATACTGACAAACTTATGTGAAGTTCCGTGAAAGCCGTATCTTCTGATTTTATGAACTTTGTAATAATCATAGGGCAGAGCATATAAATATGCTTTAGGGGGCATTGTTTGGTGAAAAGCTGTGTCGAATACACCACACTGTGCAATATTGGGAAGAACATTTTTAACTGCATTTACACCAAGAATATTGGCTGGATTATGCAATGGAGCAAGTTTGCAGCATTCTCCCATAACATTCATAACCTGTTCATCGATGATTACAGAGCCGGAGTAAGTCTCTCCGCCGTGAACAAGTCGATGACCAACTGCATCGATTTCTTCGAGGCTTTTAATGATTCCATGTGTTGGATCCTGTAAAGCAGTAAGGATTATATGAATACCCTGTTCATGGTTTTCAATCAGCATTTCTCTTTTCTTCTTGGTATATTTTTCACTTCTATAGGTAAAGAGTGCTAAGTCTTCGCCTATTTTTTCGGCGATGCCTTCTGCCAAAACTTCTTTTGTAAGCATGTCGATAAATTGGTATTTAATAGATGAGCTTCCACAATTTAAAACTAAAATCTTCATTTAAAATCTCCTAATCCAAATAATTTTCGGGAAATATGATCTTCATTTCAATTTCTGCGTTTTCCACACTATCAGAAGCATGAACAGCATTAAAAGTAACAGTTTCGCCAAAATCATGTCTGAGAGTTCCTTCTTTGGCTTTATGCGGATCAGTGTTGCCAACAAGTTCCCGTAGTTCAGCAACAGCATTTTCTTTTTCCAGAATTGCACCCAGAATTCTCCAGGATGTCATAAAATTAACTAACTCTTCATAAAATGGTTTACCTGCATGAATTGCATAAAACTGAGATGCAAGCTCCTTATCCATATTTATGGTTTTCATTGCCTGTAGTTCAAAACCGTGTGTTTCAAGACTTGTAATGATTTCACCTACATGATGGTGAATTATTACATTGGGCTTTATCAGAATTAGTGTTCTTTCTTTCATGTTAATTCTCAAAGTAGTCCAAGGTTGCAACTTTAATGGGGACATCTCTTTCTAACTTTTCACTAAGTTCTAATTTGTGTTTAAGAACTTTTGACCAGATTTCATAGACATTTTTATCCTTAAAATCTTTTCCTAAATATTGTTTGAGCATGTTGTTGTAGAAAGCATCGCGGTCGCCTTCAACTCTCACGATAACATACTTGTATTGTTCATTAGTGATTTCGTAGTTTCTGTAACGTACATCAACTACCGCTAAGCCTTGTTTCAGAAGATTATCAAAATTGATTTGATTTTCGTTCTCGATAGTAGCCATTTTCCACTCCTTTAATATCTTTTATTTATAAGCATAATTTAAAAATAAGATTTTTTGTCTATTCTTTTTTAGGAAAAAAAAGAGAGTGCTTTTGGCACTCTCTTTTGTAGATAAATCTATGACACTTTTATTTGTTAGCTGTTACTCTGTAGAACTTTTTATCTGCAGGATTAGCATCTACCCATTGAGTCTCTGGAGAGGCAACAGTCGCTTCTAAAACCCAGGTTGAGAAATCCAGATTAGGATCAGTACTGGAGTAAACTTTATAAGTAAGTGCTTGAGCTACTGCATCCCAACTGAGGGTTAACACACCTGCGTTCATTGAAATGAATATATTTGCCGGAGTATCAATACTGAGGAATGGCATTGTTACACTTTCAGTATTGGAGGGTGCAGATTCTCCCGCAGGATCTGTGTAAACTGCAGTTACATAGTATTGGTATGTCGCACCTTCTACAATGTTTGTATCCCTGTAAGAGGTCAATACGATTGGATCCATATTGATCTTGGTTGAATTTCTATACACATTATACCCGGCCAATGATCTGCTTTCACTTTGTAAATTCCAAGTCAGGTCAACATAGTTAGTACCCTGAACAGCAAGTAAGTTTTCCGGTGCCAAGTATGGCAGAATAATACCGAAGTCGGCAGATTGAACAGCAGTTCCTGCAAAGTTGAGGTTATCTTTAGGTGTGACTTCAAATCTGAGGAAATGACCCACATCTTCGGAAGTGATCTGATAGGTCAGACTGGTGGCTCCACTGATAACTTCAGGAATTCCACCGTTTATCCTGTACCAGCTGAATGAAGAGATTCCTTCAGTACCGTCAAGATCAGTAAAAGTATAATTTCCGGTAAGTGTGTTGCCAATCCGGGCAGTTCCACTAATGCTGACAGCAGTGGCAGTCGGAGCATCGTTAACAGAATTGACTGTTACCGTAACCGAAGTGGAAGCAAATAAACCGGCTGTATCTGTGCCTCGGAAGGTAATTGTTTCACTGCCGTTCCAGTTGGCTGCAGGAGTAAGAGTAACAACACCCGAAGCAATGTTGACACCGATATTAGTGTTTCCGCTGTAGGAATATGTGAGAGAAGCATTATCCACATCTGTAAATACAGTAGCAAGGTTGATACTGTTGTTTGTGGTATCTTCATTGAAATTGAAATTGGCAATTGTATTAGCTACGACAGGAGCATCGTTAACAGAATTGACTGTTACCGTAACCGAAGTGGAAGCAAATAAACCGGCTGTATCTGTGCCTCGGAAGGTAATTGTTTCACTGCCGTTCCAGTTGGCTGCAGGAGTAAGAGTAACAACACCCGAGTTGATGCTGACACCGATATTCGTGTTTCCGCTGTAGGAATATGTGAGAGAAGCATTATCCACATCTGTAAAGACAGTAGCAAGGTTGATACTGTTGTTTGAGGTATCTTCATTGAAATTGAAATTGGCAATTGTATTCGCTACAACAGGAGCATCATTCACAGGATTAACTGTAACCGTTACCGAAGTGGAAGCAAATAATCCGGCTGTGTCTGTTCCTCTGAAGGTAATTGTATTACTACCATTCCAGTTGGCTGCAGGAGTAAGTGTTACAACACCCGAAGCAATGCTGACACCGATATTCGTGTTTCCGCTATAGGAATATGTTAGAGAAGCATTATCTACATCAGAGAAGACAGTAGTAAGGTTAATGCTGTTGTTAGTAGTATCTTCATTGAAACTGAAATTGGCAATTGTATTTGCTACTATAGGAGCATCGTTAACTGCAGTAACATTAACCGTGGTTGAACCTGAGGAAGTCAACCTGTTATTGAGAGGCCTTTTAGCAATATTAAATCTGCTACGTGCTACTCCGTCACTTACCGTAAAGTCCATAGCTTCCGATCCACTCCAATTTGCTGTAGGAGTAAATGTAACATTCAAGCCATTGATAGTAACAGGAATATTTGCCGATCCGGCTGAAGTAAGAGTCAATTGAGCTGCAGTGTTATCAGAATCTATGATATAAGCAGAAAAATCAATGCTTTGAGTTGTGTTATCTTCTGGTACATTTATGGATGCAGGCAGGATTATTACAGGTGCATCGTTTAAATTAGCCACAATCACATTAACATTTTCACTGTCTGCCAATGTACCATCGCTGACTCTAACCTTGACCACAGCTGTTCCATACCAGTTGGGTGCAGGAATAAAGGTCACCTGAGTAGCAAACTGACTGATGGAAGTAGTCATATTACCGGATAAAGTTGTTGCGGATATTGTTGTACTTGGGCCATCAACATCACTGACATAAACTCTGACCACTTTTTGAGTGTCTTCGTTCATGAGTTGATCTGCAACAGGTTGGATCACTGGAGCATCATTAACAGGGGTTACAATGATATTTACCTGGTCTGCGGCTATGGCTCTGTTTCTTATTTTATTACCGTTTCTGATATCTTCCTCAGAAGTACGGGTTGCATTATACTTAACGGTGAAAGTTA
>CAYQPF010000094.1:0-19687 GCA_964419225.1 uncultured Candidatus Cloacimonadota bacterium
TCTCAGTAATCGTAGAATCTTCAGGAGCTCGTTTCTCTGCTTCCTTATAATACTCCAAAGCCTTATCCCAAGCTTTACCGGATTCATATTGCTGAGCAATTTTTTTGTAGAGATTGATGATCAAGGGTGATAATTTATAATTGGGATTGACATTCATAGTTGTTTGATAAGCTTTTATTGCTTCCAAATTGTCATTAGTTTCTTCCAAATATTTACCGTAGGCAAAATAATCTGTCACTTCCGAGGAAGGAGAGCTAGTAACACCGTCTTCAGACAAAGTGCGTACGCTGTAGCAATAGACATCTTTGGATGACATATTGATCAAATATTCGGGTTCATCAATGAAAAGCCATCTTGAAGTCGTATCTTTTTCAGTGCGGTAATTCAGGATGTACCTGCTGATATAATTTTCCTTATCCCAGGAAATCAGTGAATATTTGTCTTTATAAGGTTTTATCTTAATATTTTTAGGTGTAGAAGGTGGCATGAATATTTTTATAACCTTTGTGTTCATAGCACCTTCATCGCTGATAAACAACTGATTAGAATTAGTGTTATAACTAATCGCATTAATTTTGGTAAATGATTGTTTATCTTCTTTTTCTCCGTAAGATCCAAAGGTATAAATAACATTATCCTGATAAATGATTAATATACTTTGGTTAACCTCATCAACTACACATAGTAAAGAATCCATCACCATTGAGATGGTCGAGACTTTTTTTAAATTCAAATTCAAAGGTGTTACTCTAAAATCTGATGATATTTTTACGACCTTATCATTATTGCATAAAACAAATTTTTCATCAAACTTATTCTGTACAATTACTGTAGGTTTCGAGTATTCTTTTAGAGGTAAATTTCTAATCCAGGAATTATCGTTCTCGAATAAAGCCAAGCGATCATTATTGGTATCACAAACCCAAATTCTCTTGTTTTTATCTACCAGTAATCCGGATGGTAAAGAGAATTTTCCGTCTCCACTGCCCTTTTCCCCAATTTTATCTACCCAGGTGTAATCACTTTTCTTAAAGATGTTTACACAATTCAAGGCTTCATCGGAAATGAGAATCTTATCGTTTGTAAAACAGATAGAGTTAGGTAAGTCAATTAAAGGTTTCTTTTTACTGTCCTTAACCAGATCTTTATTAAGAACTTTCGTTCTTTCCAAGCCGTTATAAATAGCTAAACCTCTTAATTTTGTACTGTTATTCTCTGCAGAAGCATAATCTGTAATATCAAAATGCAGTGAATCAGTATGAATGGAGGACTTAAATGTATAGTATCGTATATCAGCCAGAGAAAATCTAACAGGTCTTGAGGGCTTCTCCAAGATCTTACCTGTACTAAAGTCAGCATCCTCAAAGGACTGTATAACCATATTTTTGTCGTCTAAAATGTAGTATAATCTTTTACCGCCAATTTTACAGTATCTGATTAAATTCGCAGATTTGAAATTAGCCGGTGTCGGATTATTACCTTTTGTGCCTTTGCGTGAATTTTCTATTATTCTGCCTTCCGGTGTTAATTTGAAAGCCGAACATTTGTCTGTGTCCAATAAGTAGTATTCACCGAAATCGTTTACACTCAAACTATTTAAATATTTAGTATCAATCTGATAATTCACAACTTTAATCAGATCCAAATCCATGTCATAAATTGCTATTTCATATCCTTGTTTTACCTTCTTAAACAAATGTACTCTCTGTGAAGTATCAATAGTAATATTAATGGGATCCTCAATACTAACTGCTTTTAAAAACAATCCTTCATTTGTGAAAGATAAGATCTGGTTTTTGCTTGTATCCATTATATATATTGTGCCAAAGGAATTTACCACAATGGATTTGGGCTCTTTTACTCTTGCTGCAGCTCCTGTTTTATATCCTATTGTTCTTTGTAATATCCCTTCATAATTGAAGACCTGTACATTGGATTTCCCGGCATCTGCTATATAAATGTATTTCTCATCTATAGTAACAGCAGTTGGATTATCCAGTTTTTTCCATCCATAAGCAGGATTATCCTGGATGGTTCTTGTTTTGTAGTTGAATATAATTAACTGCTTTTTCCCTTTATCCAATATATAAAAACATGAATCATTTACGCAAAAATCAGTTACCTCCCCGAATGTTTTCTCGGGTAAATCCTTTAAATAGGTGTCTAAATAAACCGGTAAAGAATAACCAGACACTAACAATAAACTCAAAAAAATAAAAATTAACACTAACTTCTTCATAAAAGACTCCTCTCAAAGCACTATCAATAAGCAAATTTAATAAGTTTCTTATCATTAGTCAAGGAAATTTACAATAAATTTTTAACTCCTTCTCCTGCATAGATTTTATAGAGATTAAGGATTATAAACGATGGGTAAACCTAAAAGGTAAAGCTCGTCTAAGATTGTCAAAACTGACAATAACTTTTTTTATCTTTACATAAATTCAGATTTAAATGATTTAACTTTGTAAGATAAATCTGAAGGAGATTTACGGTCTCAATTGCATTTGATTCCGTAATAAGAAAAATATGATAATACCAGATATCCAGGTTTTGTCTGATTTGCAAAATCAACAAATATATGTTTCCCTTGTCTCTATCGATAAGTTGAATGTTCTTAAATCGGAGATTGAGGATACCCTGTGTAATAAAATCACAGATTCCGACTTTGCCGAATATGTAGGTTATGCTTATAATTGGGATGTTCTTAAGAAATTTCCCACAGCAAAATCAATTCTTGTTGCCGCAAAATTTAACCCAAGTCATAAAGTACTCATGCATTGGAACAATAAAACTATTGAAGTATGCATTCCTCCCGGTTATGTTCAATTCAGAAACAAACAAGTAACTCTTCAGCAGGATATTTCTAAAACCCTTGCTAAATATGGTTTCGGAGCTGAAAGAATAATCCTTCCCGTAAAGCTTTTGGCCACCAGAAGCGGACTGGCTCAATATGGTCGAAATAATATTTCTTATATCAAGGGCATTGGTTCTTATCATTTTCTCGGCTCATTCATTACTGATATTCCTTGCGAAGATGATAATTGGCAACCAGCGAAAGTAATGGAAGTTTGCAGTAATTGCCAATTATGTCTGAAAAACTGTCCTACAGGTGCTTTAAAAGAAGACAGATTTCTTCTCCATGGAGAACTATGTCTTACCTATTTTAACAGAAATCCTGGAGATTTTCCTGATTGGATAAAAACTGAATGGCATAATGGTCTGGTCGGGTGCTTCAAATGTCAGGAAGTATGTCCTGTGAATCAAAAATTTTCTCAGGATATTCCCATCTTTGCTGAATTTACTCAGAATGAAACAAATGAACTTCTCCATTTCTCTCAACCTGCAGATCTCTCAAGTGAACTCATCAGTAAATTGGAAAAATTCGGGTTTCCCGATCTCTGGTCTTTCATCCCCAGAAACCTAAAAGTCCTCCTGGATCAACATGATTAATCATCATGAATTTTGTTAAAACACACTGATCAATACTATTATCTACAAATCTCCTCTCAGGTCTGTGCTAGTCAGTGCATGTTCCTGAAAGTCCGTGTTTAAAAAACTTATGACTCAAGACTCATGACTACAGACTTCCCCCATAACTCCTCTTGACTATTTTCTTTGCCTCAAAATAGTAACCTGTTAGTTTATTAGTATTATCTTCAAAGATAAATACGGAGGTGAGAATGAAGTGGAATTTTCTGTTACTATTATCAATAATATTTGTTACACTGAATGCTGTCAGCATTTATGATATACAATACACAACTACTGCCGGTGACGGTACATATCCTTCTACATATGCAGGGACAATAGTCTCAACCAGCGGTATTTGTACCGGAATAGATTTTAATGACGGCAGTGGTTATTTTATCTCTATGCCGGAAGGCGGAGCCTGGAAAAGCATTTTTGTTTACGATTCAAGTCATAACCCGACACCAGGTGATCTAATTGAAATTACCGGTCAGGTTTGGGAATACAGAGGATGGACAGAATTTCGTAACCTGACAGCTTATAATCTGGTCAGTTCAAATAACCCGTTACCTCCTGTCCTTAATTTAACAACTCAGCAGATTAATGAAGAGCCTTATGAAAGCGTGCTGGCAAAAGTATCTAATGCTACCTGTACAGAAGGATTTAATCAATACGATGAATGGTTGGTTAATGATGGTTCTGGTAATGCTAAAATCGATGGAGGATTCTTTGATCAAGATACGATCAGTGAGTTTGCTCAAATCGGTGTTGTTTTTACTTCTATCACAGGAATAATCAGTTATTCTTACAATGAATTCAGACTAAATCCCCGCAATGCTCAGGAAGTTATAACTTCTTCGGATTTTGTTTCGGTAACTATTCCCAGTTTGGAAGCAGATATTAACAGTGCAGTCTCCATTCCTCTTAATACAAGCAATATTGCTTTGGGCCAAGGTTTTACCAGCTTCAGCTTTAATTTCTATTATGATCCAAATATAATTTCATACACTGGTTATGACCAGACAAATACTCTTTCCTCAACAGGAAATGTCATTATTTCGAATCAGATACCCGGCAGTTTTCATCTGCAATTTGTCAGCAATGGGATCTTGACGGGATCTGGTGCACTTATCAAATTCAATTTCATGACTCAGGGTTTTGGAACTTCTCCACTTAATGCAGAGGCCTTTCAGTTTAATGAAACTCCGATTACAGTTATACCCGGTCAAATTATTGTTAATCCTCCTGCAGGTGTTGAATATCCGGATACTGTGACTGTTATCCAGCAACCCTTACCGAACATTCCTGTGATCACTGTCCCTGGTGAACAATTTATTATTAACTGTTCTGCTCCTTCAAACACAACCGGATGGACTGCTTCTCTGCAAAGAAAATCAAGTACCATCAATATGCCTGTGAATACTGCTGTGTATTCAACTAATCCTCCCCGCTGGGTTATCCAGGTTACAGCTCCCAATGTGCCTTTATACGAATTATATGATTTGAAGATAACTGCCAATGGCGGGATTTCAGACGTGTCCAAGCATTCGGTCCAAATCATTCCTACCCGTAAAACCAATTATTATTTTGTTCATATTACCGATACTCATACACCTACTCATACCTTCTGGCCAGAAGACGGGTATGATACAGACTCTACTGAAACAGAAGATTTACGGGAAGTTATCCGGGATATCAATATTATTCGTCCTGAATTTGTTCTTCTTACAGGGGATTTAGTCAATCAGGGTGAAAATGAAGATTTAGAGAACCTGCACTGGTTCAGCAAAGCACAACGACTTTTACTGGAATTGGAAGTGCCTCTTTATTTGGTTTCCGGTAATCATGATATCGGTGGTTGGGATTCTCAACCTCCGTCAGATGGAACAGCCCGTAGAGACTGGTGGAAATTCTTTGGCTGGGCCTGGTTAACTAATACCAGTACTGCAAATACTTATCATACTCAGGATTACAGTTTTAATTATGGCCAGCTTCATTTCACCGGGCTCGAATCCTACATTAATTACGACAACTGGCTGCCCAATATCTATGGTGAACAAAGTTTTACTCAACAACAGATACAATGGCTGCAAAACGATTTAAACAACAATCCTACTGCGACAAAAGTGCTTTTCTATCATGATGACTTTTCCAATCAAATCAATTTAAACTCCCTGGGAGTATCAATGGCACTCTGGGGTCATATTCATGCAGATCAGGGTTCAATCACCCAGGCACCCTACAGTCTTGCCACCGAAGCTACATGTGACGGAGCCAGAGCTTACAGAGTGATCAGAGCAAATGGTGCTCAACTACAACCTTATGCAACAGTTTCCGCAGGACCTTCCGGCTCTCAGATCCAGGTAAGTTTCTTTCCCTCAAATTATGGGATTGCTGATAGTGTGCGTGCAACTCTTGTGAATAATCAGCCCTTGACCTTCGAAAATTCCCTGGTCAAATTCATTATGCCTGCCGGAAACGCAGAATATGATGTTGCAGGCGGAATAATTGATCAGATCGATAGAACTGCAACTAACAATACAGTTTATGTCAGAGCTAATCTCATTAACAATCAAACGACCTATGTTTCACTCTGGGATCAGGCACATGCTGTTAACGATCAAACAGATTTACCTCAACCTCTGATCGTTAGTTCTGCATACCCCAACCCATTCACTTCATCTACTCAAATTAGTATTAAATCGGAAGTCCCTGTAAAAATTACTGTAGATGTTTTTAATATCAAAGGAGAATTGATTAGGTCACTTTATAAAAATAAAGCAGGTGAAACTCTTAGTCTGCAATGGAATGGAAGAAATAATAAAGGCCAGGTTTGCCAAAGTGGAATCTACTTTATCAAAGTTCGATCTGCCAATCAAACTCAGGTTATTAAAACTCTCTTCTTAAAATGAGGATTAGCATTATGCACCATTAGCCTCGTCCATTGTGTCCATGTAGTCCATGTAGTCCATGTAGTCCATATTGTCCATAAAGTCCATTTTAACTTTTAAGACCAGACCAATCAATTGTTATATTTTATGGTACTGTTGAGAAATTGGTTTAATTCTTGTGATTGAGGATTTTTAAATAAATCTGAAGCTTTACCTTTCTCAACAATCGAACCATTACTGAGAAAGAGGACTTGCTCTGCTAATTGTTGAGCGAAACCTATTTCGTGAGTAATGAGGATCAGGTCGATCTTTTCGGATCGAAGCTGAAGGATCATATCGAGAACTTCAGCTGTCAAAGCCGGATCCAGAGCAGAAGTAGGTTCATCCATCATCAGGAATTGAGGCTTGATAGACAAAGCTCTGATAATCGCTGTTCTTTGTTTCTGACCACCTGAAAGTTGAGCCGGAATCTTATGAACATGTTCTTCCAATTGAAAGCGTTTGAATAAGGTCATCGCAGTATCTTTTGCCAGATCAGGTTTGTAATGATGAACTTTGATTAAAGGTAGAGTCACATTTTCTAAAGCTGTAAGATGTGGAAATAAATTATACGATTGAAACACAACTCCAATTGTTTTTCTGTATTCTCTGAGCCAATCCTCTTCGAATTGCAATTGTTTTTGATTTATACTTACGGTACCTGAATTAGGAAATTCCAAACCGGCTAAAATCCTTAAGAGAGTTGTTTTGCCTCCACCCGAAGGTCCAATCAGGACAAGTGAGTGGATGTTCTCCAGATTAAGATCAATATTAGAAAGAACAGTTTGTTCATCGAATTGTTTACTTAGATTCTCAATATTAATTTGCATACCAGGTCCTTTTTTCCAGGTAACGGCTCAGAACAGAGATAGGAAGAGTAAGGATCAAGTATCCGATCGCCAGAGGAAGGTAGCATTCCAGTGTTGAATAAGTATAACTGTTTACCTCCTGAGCATTCAAAGCAAACTCACTGATGCTGATGATTGACAAAAGTGAGGAATCTTTGATCAAAGAGACAAATTGGCCTGCCAGACCAGGCAGAATCCTTCTGATAACCTGAGGAATAATGATAAACTGGTAAGTCTGAAAAGTAGTAAACCCAAGCATTCTGGCAGTTTCGAGTTGTGATTCGGCGATACTCTCAAGTCCTCCTCGAATTATTTCTGTTGTATATGCACCTGCAAAGATGGAGAGGGTTAAAATACCGACCAGATATCTGTTTTCCACATGTACAGCATTTGCAATTACATAAAAAAAGATCAGAATCTGTACCATCAAGGGTGTACCACGGATCAATTCAATATAAACTCTGGCCAGATAGCGTAAAGGGAGAATATGTGATCTTTGGGCAATGGCAAAAAATAATCCCAGGATTAAACTGAGGATGAGAGAAAAGAAGGAAAGCCAGATAGTGGTTAACCAGCCATCAACAAATTTGACCCGATATTGCCAAATGGAATCCCAGTGAAACTTGTACTGAAGAGTCAGGAACGAATAATAAAAAATGAGACCAACCAGTAAGAAGGTTACACTCATACTCACGATAACAGCTTTTTGAGAAACAGGATGGTGCGGTCTTTCTACAAAGAGAGATTTAATTTTCATAATTTATTTATTGCCCATTCCTTTGATAATTTTTAAGGACAGGATCTTTCCTGTCCTTAAACAGAGTATCATCAAAGTACTCCACTTTAAAAGTAGAAAGGATAGCCCATTTTCTTAAAGGCATCTTTTTGTTCTTTTAAGTATTTATCACCTAACTGTTCAAAACCGTTTTCTTTCTTAAAATTAATCAGGAATTCATTTACCTGCTTTTGCAGATCGAGGTCTTCCTGTCTCATCCCTATAGCCCAATGTTCTTTCTGGAAGGGTTCAAGAATAGCAAGGGTAGTTTCCTGGTTCTTTTGCCAATGACTGTAAACAGACATTTGGTCATAAATAAAAGCCTGAGCTTTATTCTGAACAACTTCTAAGACACAGGAGGCTTCTTTGTCGAGAACAAGTAGTTTTGCTCTTTTCAGATTGTTTGTTGCATATATATGTCCGGTTGTACCCTTTTTAACAGCTAATACAACATCAGGTTTGTCGCAATCAAGGATTGATTTAATTTGAGTATTTTTGCCTACAAGGAGGCATAAGCCGGTCTGTAAATATGGGTCAGAAAAACTGATAGATTGAGCACGTTCTTTAGTCGCGGTCATCGAAGAAATGATTAAATCTATCTTCTTTGTTTTGAGTGCCGGAATCAGTCCGTCAAAACTCATATTCTCGATTTTAACTTCTCTACCCAGGCTTTTACCAAGAACATTTGCCAGATCAACACTAACACCTGTAGGAGTTCCCAGAGAATCGGTCATCTCAAAAGGTGGATAAGCCAATTCCATACCTACTATCAAGGTGTTGCTCTTAGCGACTTTTTGGGTACAAGATACCATTAGCAAAATAGCCAGTAAAACAAATAAAATTCTACCAAATTTCATTTTAACCTCCATTTATAACAATGATTAATTCATCGATTGTACAGTAATAGAGGATTCTAAAATGTCAATGAAATAAATTATGAGAGCTATAGAAGAGAAATGAGAATCACATCACAATACCGACTACAGGATTATTACTGATGAACACCAACAAGATAAAACAGAGATTCTAACCGGTCGGACTGGTCAGACAAGTCGGGGGAGAACAACTCACCCCCGACCCCTCTCTTGCAAAGAGAGGGGAGTGAAGAGGACGTCTGATGCTGATGAACACCAAGGGAGAAGAGGGGCATGTGCAAGGATTGAGTACATAGGATTTAGGAATGAGTCAAAAGAAAGAGAAATGATTGAAACCCGCAGGCAAATATTAAGGAGAAAGTAGGCAGGGTGCAGTCGGCAGTGTGCAGTAGACAGAGAGCAGTTAAAATGTAGGGGCAAATAATCATTTGTCCAAGTTGTTTCCCCTGATACCTTGTGATTGATGCCTGAAGCCTAATCTTTTCACTCCCCTCTCTTTGCAATAGAGGGGCCGGGGGTGAGTTATTGTACCCATTTAACACCTAACCTTGAAAAGCCTTTCGCCTTCTCTTTGCATTATTTGTGAAAATTCGTTTCTCATTTGTGACCATTTGTGGTTAATCTCGAAAAGCACCTGAGTAGTTATCTTTGATTAATCTTGACTTTATTTTCATTTAAATCTTTTATAATCAAAATCTTTTCAAACTGAGCTTTGAAAGATAATTGAGAAAAATAATTTATAGGAAGATTTATGAAAATTGAAAAAGAATTTAGTATTTCTGGAAAACTAAAAGACTATGATTCGACAACTTATGATCTGGAACATTACCTTAATCGCTTTCTGGAATTTAAAACTAAAAAAGACAATCAAAGTATTATATTCTCCCATTGGAGTGGAATATTCAACAAATCTAATAACGAAGCCTTCAAAATAAATCGTGGAGTTTTAAATGTTATGGAGAATAATAACCAGGTGTTTGTTAGGCTGAAAACTGCTAATTACATTTTTGAAATTATTGCATACATTGCTCTCTTCGCTATCCCTTTTTTTACTTATTTTACTTACACACACGAAACAAGCTTTCCTTGGTGGTTTATTCCCTGTTGGATGATTGGTGTAGAAGTAGTAACTTACTTTTTATTCAAAAAATCTTTAAATAAACAAACTGTTGAAATTGAAAATGAAGTCATTGAAATTTTGAAAAAGAATATGGATTCTCAATTATAATGTGACATAAATTTTAATAAACGAATCGTTCAAAATAATACTATTTTAATTGTCCATATAGTCTATAAAGTCCATCTAACTCTCAACTCTCAACTCCCAACCAAATACACTTCATTCTTTTTACTTGCCAAAATTTACCAGTTTCATAACTTTATTCATTAGGTAAAAATATCAATTACAAGAGGTATTAGATATGATTCGTGTGGAGAATTTAACCAAAGAATTCATCCAGAAAGACGGAACCATGATGGCAGCAGTAGATCATTTATCTTTTGAAGCCAAAAATGGAGAGATTGTCAGTCTTCTGGGTGTGAACGGTGCTGGAAAGACTACCACCTTACGCATGCTTTCCACCGTCTTTATGCCAACATCTGGTACGGCATTTATCAATGGATTTGATGTTGTGAATGAACCCCAAAAAGCCAGATTGAATCTGGGCTTCCTCTCCGGAGATACTGGTCTGTACCGCCGTCTTACAGGAAGAGAATTCATCTCCTATTTCGGCAGACTGAATGGGGTCGAAGAAGACGTGATCAAATCCAGAATCAACAATATGGTCGATTTACTGGATATGAGTTCTTTTATTGACAAGAGAATTGACTTTTTCTCCACTGGTATGAAACAAAAAGTTTCCATTGCCAGATCTATAATCCATGACCCTGCTGTCATGATCTTTGATGAACCAACATCAGGTCTGGATATCCTGACTGCCAGAAATATAGTAGCGTTCATCAGAAAGTGTAAAGAAGACGGTAAATGTGTTCTCTTCACAACTCATATCATGCGCGAAGCTGAAAGAATCGCTGACCGGGTTATTATGATCCACAGAGGTAAAATTCTGGCCGAAGGAACCCTGGACTTCTTAAGAGAGCAAACAGACTGTAAAGATTTGGATGATATTTTTGTCCATTATGTGAATATTCAAAATGCTGAAGAAAAGGTGGCTGATCATGAATTTTAAGAATATTTGGATCGTGTTTAAAAAAGAATTCCTCGATGTTATTCGAGATAGAAGAACTTTAATGACTACATTCTTACTTCCCTTGATTTTATATCCTCTGTTAATGATCGGACTTTCTTCTTTAATATCCCGTCAGGAAAAGAAGCTGGTGGAAAAGGGTGCTACTATTTACATTATTGATAAAGTGCAGGACGCTAATTCTCAAAAAATTACTCAGGAATTTAGCAAGATTAAGAGTATCAAGGTGCACCCTCAGACAGATAAATATGAAGCAGTTTATAAGGAAAAGGGGATAAATACAATTATTGAAATTACTGATTCTTTGAGCAGTCAGGGTTTTATAGTATATCACTTAAAAATCAAATACGATGCTGCAGATGAGCAAAGCCAGTTAGGCTGCGATATAATCAGTAAAAGAGCAATGGAATTGGAGAAAGTTTTTGTATCAATTAGATTAGTCAAATTGAACATTTCAGCAGAGATTTTGGACGCAGTAAAAACCAGCAAACAAAATACAGCTTCTTCCCAGAAGATGTTGGGCTTTTTCTTAGGCAGGATGTTACCTTATTTCCTGATCATGATAATTCTAGGTGGATGTGCTTTTGTCTCTGCAGATCTTGTTGCCGGTGAGAAGGAAAGAGGAACCTTGGAAACGTTATTGATCAGTGGTGCCAACAGGATAGACTTGGTTATCGGGAAGTATCTGACAGTTATTTCTGTATCTCTGATCTCGGTATTTGCCAATATTGTGAGTTTCTACTTGTCCTTTAAACAGATTATTGGGCAAAGTGGGACTGATGTTTCAGGTATTCAAATGCCGATGGACAGCTTTGTCCTGATTCTGGTAACGATGATTCCTCTGGCAACCTTATATGCCGCAATCCTGTTATCAATTTCTACATACTCCCGAAACATGAAAGAAGCAAATACATATTTTACACCTTTGATGATGATCTCAATGATGTTATCAATGGTCAGTATGATTCCTGCCTTAGAACTGAATTTGGGTTTGGCCTTGATTCCTATAGTAAATATCGCCTTATTACTCAAGCAGATCATCATGAATGATTTTTCCTGGTCTTTGTATTTCGTTTGTGTAGGTTCTACAATAGTTTTGGATGTTTTAGCAGTGTTACTAACATTTAAACTCTTTAATACTGAAAGTATATTGTTTAGAACAGAGCAGGAACAAAGTTTCAAATCATTCACTAAAAACAAAAAAAATCTTTTTGACCCTCAGGTAGGTTTGATTTTCTTTATTATTCTACTGGCAGTTTTCTACTATGTCGGAATATCCTGGCAAGCCAAGGATTTGGAAAAAGGTTTGATGAATACAGAACTTCTTCTCATTCTGCTTCCAACTGTACTTTTATTGAGACTTACCAAACAAAATGTTTCACAAGTCTTGAGATTTAATAAGACTAATCCTCTCAACTATGTTTTAGTTGCATTCATGGCGTTCCCCATGTTTATTTTGGTAACTCTTATGGTTCAGGCCATCAATTTGATTTATCCTTTCCCCGCTGATTATCTGCAGCAAATGAGCAAAATAGCAACTATCGGGAAAGATAATTATTGGAAAGCTATCTTCCTGATCGGTGTTCTACCTGGAATTTGTGAAGAGATTATGTTCAGAGGCTATTTAATCAATACTTTCAAAAAGTACGGTTTTTGGGGAAGTATCATTATAACCGCTGTACTGTTTGCTACATTCCATCTCGATATTTTCAGGTTTTTACCTGTTGCTATTCTGGGAATCTGGTTAGGCTGGTTATTACTTAGAACAAATACCATTTTCATCCCTATACTGGCTCACTTCCTGAATAATTCCATGGCAATTCTGATTCAACAGTATGGTCAGAACTATGATTTCATGAAATATATAATTTCTGGAGATAATATGAATTGGTGGATTGCACTTCCTGCTGCAGCTATCCTGGCTATTTTGTATTATATATTCAATAAGGTTAACCCTGATAAGTGGACAGTGGACAGTAATTAGTGTACAGTAGGCAGAGGGCAGTTAAGGGAATTGGCTTGAAAATTGCCTTATTCATGAATAGAAATGATAAAAATGATAAATGATTTTGGAGGAGAAATGAAACAAAGAGTATTGCTCTTAGTAGTGATCCTGATCTTGTCTTTGTGTTCGCAGCTTATGGCTGAGAAGATGATTGTCAGAATTGACCAGCCTGATATGAAAACAGCTACTTATTTTCAGACCATGAACTATGATATAGCATCATATGTACCCAATAAGTATATAGATTTGGTAGTCGATGAACAGGAATACCAAATTCTAAAAGATAAGGGTTATAATCCTGTTGTGCACACAACCGAAAACGAGTTAAAGGCTAATCTGACTAGTAAGATTGCCGGATACCGTTCATATGAGGATGTTTACAATGAACTGCAGGAAAAGGAAATACTCTTCAGTGATTATTGCCGACTCTATAATATTGGAACAACCTGGGGCAAGATCTACGCTGATCAGGGTTATACGGCTTATAACAATTACCAGCATGACATCTGGGCTTTAAAAGTTACAGACAACCCTGATGTTAATGAAGATGAACCAAAGATCTATATTTTCGGTGCTCATCATGCCAGAGAATTGATTTCTACCGAAGTTGCTATGGGTGTTCTTAACAATCTTCTCGAGAATTATAATTCTGATCCAACGATCTTAAATATTCTTAACAATGCAGAGATCTGGTTTGTTCCAATCGTTAATCCCAATGGTCACGAAGTTGCCAATAATAGTCTTGATGTCTGGTGGAGAAAAAACCTGAGAGATAATAATGACAACCAATCATTAAATATTGGAAACTATTCTATTGACGGAGTAGATCTGAACAGAAATTATGCTTGGGAATGGGGACTTGTCGGTGCTTCTGACAACTTTGAGGATGAAACTTATCATGGGCCAAATCCTATATCAGAACCGGAATTGGTGGCTTTGGATTCCCTGATGGCTGCAAACAGATTTGCTCTAGGCATTTCCTACCATAGTTACAGCGAGTTAGTTTTGTATCCTTTCGGTTATGCATTGAATGTATTATCCCCGGATGATGCTGCCATGGGACAATTAGCAACAGATATGGCTAATACTATAACCGGTCAGAACGGGGGTCATTATACCCCTCAGCCGTCCTATGCTCTTTATCCCTGTATGGGTTCTCTCGATGATTATTCCTACGGAAAATATAGCACTTTCTGCTATACCATCGAGTTGGCAACTCAGTTTATTCCTAACGGAAATCAGGTGGCTGGTATAGTAGAAAATAATATTCAAGCCTCAGAAATACTCTTTAACAGATTATTCAAATCGACCTTATCCGGACATATCAAAGATAGCAATGGTCTGCCTATTGTCGCAGAAGTGTATGTCCTGGGTGTTGATAATACCGGTGTACATAAAGATCCTTTTACTACTGAACCTCAGTTCGGCAGATATGATAAAATGCTGCAGCCTGGTACTTATACTGTGCAATACAGAAAATTCGGTTACCAAACCGTTACTGTAGAGAATATAGTCATTTCGTCAGATTCTGTTACTCATCAGGAAATTATTCTGGTTCCTGCTGAAACTCTTAATTTAACAGGTACTGTTTATGAATGGCCTTTGACTAATGTTTTACCTAATGCCCGAGTTATTTTTGTTAATACTCCTTATGATACCGTATTTACAGATGCTCAAGGTCAATTTGTGATCGAAAATATCCCTCAGGGAGAATATACTGTCAGTATTGATTGTGAGGGTTACGGTCTTTATAAAAAAACCGTAAATATTACTTCCAGTTCTTTTGAATTTTACTTAGCACCTGTGTATTCTACAGAAGATTTCGAAAGTAATTTTAACTGGATTACTACAGGTATGTGGGGGAGAAGCGTGAATTACTCCTACTCTCCAACACATTCTTTAGCCGATTCACCCACAGGATTTTATCAGGATAATTATCAAAGTACTGCTAAATATCCTGGGCCACTATCATTAGCTGGTGATACCTGGTCTGTCAGTGTTTCCTTTATGACCAAACTCGATCTCGAAAGCGGTTATGATTATTGCTATTTTGAAGTATCCACTGATAATTCAACCTGGGATGTAATAGACACTTTCACTGGGACTTCAGATTGGCTCAAAAGAAATTATAATCTTGATAATTATCTTGAGGATAGCTCATTAAATTTCCGCTTCAGATTCTACTCAGATCAGGGTGTAACACAAGATGGAATCTTTATCGATGACTTCAAGATCTATGTAGGTTTCGGTGTTCCTAACAATGATATCGTTACCCAGCCTGCACCTTTTGTACTGAAAGGTAATTACCCCAATCCTTTCAATCCTTCAACTACAATTGAGATGTATAATAATGTCCTTAAAAACACTAATATCAGTATCTATAATGTTAAGGGTGAATTGGTTAAAACCTTGCATAACGGAATGTTAAGCATAGGTAAACATCAGTTCAACTGGGAAGGCAAAGACAATTCTGCGAAAAAAGTCAGTTCTGGAATTTATTTCTATCAGGTACGCAATGCTGATTCAATTCAATCTCGCAAAATGGTCCTGATTAAGTGAGGAATAGCGTCCAGCATATTTGATGGTATTTATAGTAGGGGCAGACCTATGTGTCTGCCCTTATGTATTAATCACAAAAATTATCAATTTTAAAATACCAAAACTACTCTGATAACCCTATCCTAAATCCTTTCCCTTAAAAGGGCAAGGACTTGTCAAAAAAGCTTTGCTTTTTAATCTGCACAATATTCCTTCAGCAGATTACATCACCTGCCTTCACTCCCTTCCCTTATTAAAAGGGAAGGGTCGGGGATGGGTTGTCGAAATCATTCTCCCAACCTAATACTAAACCCTAACACCTAAACCTGCTCATCGTCGCTTCCACATACTCAGAAGTGATCTTAAATCCCAGTTTTTTGTACATACTTATTGCCGGAATATTCTCTCGGGACACATTCAATCCTATGATAGCAACTTTTTCGAACAATTTACTGATCAGCTTACCCATACACAGCTTAGAATATCCTTTACTCCGATAATCAGGATGGGTTGTTACACTGCCAATCGCTGCAACCTCATACATCTCTGAAAAGACATGGATCCCTGCAATACTGACTAGTTTGTCTTCCTGTATGATCCCGTAGAAGGGGTGTATTTCCAACATATGGGAATCAAACCAGTTCTCCGGATATGCTTCTTCATACAAGGTATTTATTATTCCCAGATCTTTAACAGATAACTCTCTGACAAAATTAGCAGCATTGATGGGAGCAATATAACTATCTTTAGTCAAAGTCATTTTTAAGTGTTGCGATGAATGATCCGTCTGAAAATATTCACTATAAATTTCAGGATAACTTGGGTTCAAATGAGCATAGAATTTTCCCGGTAAAAGTTTAGCTAACAATTCAAATTCAGCTTTAGTAAGTGAATTACTTAAGTGGATCACAGTAGGAATGTCAAAAGCTTTATACACTAAAATCATATCCTTGATCCGGTCTTGAGAATAGATAGCCAGCCATTCTGTATCATCCCAGTACATATCATCCAGATCGCCTAATAAATAAATGTACAAAGGTGCATTTTGTTTAAGAAATTCTGCAATATCTTGTTTGTTTGTGATTTTTAATACGTCTGTCATAAATAAAAGTCCCAGGTTAAGGTTTATAAGTGTAATGAATAAACCCAACCAATACCCTAAAAGAGATTAGTTGGGTTTGATTTAAATGAATTAGTTTATTCTGAATTCAATACCGGCTCTTAAACCGATACCGGACATATCAATTTCTTCCCAGGTAATGCCTGTGTCTGTCTTCTTCTTGTCACGGGTCATAGCCCCACCATTATATATGATTTCCCCGAATAATTTAGATCTGGATCCCAGTTTATAACTAAGCCCAGTGCTGATATTCCAGTTAAAACCATTATAAAATTTCACAGCATCTATTCCGTCGTATGTAGAATCACTGGCTACATAAACATCTTCCCAAAGAAATCCCCAGCCTGCTCCGGCACCAATATATGGTTTGAGAGGCACTTCTGTTAAATTGATCCTTAAATTGATCATTGCGGGGAAATAGTAAATATTAATATCTGTTGTCTGTTTTACCTGGGTTACCTGGTTTCCTGCATCACTTACAGAATAGGAAATTTCTCTTTTCTCAGAATAATTCTTTTTATAGAAATCTAAAGAGGTGCCAAGTTCAACAGTCTCATCAAATGGTCGGTTAATCGAAAAACCTGAAATCAACCCGAACTTCGAATCTGCCGGACTCAAAAAGCCCATTCTTAATCGCATATTGTCATAATTTTTGGCTGACAATGCACCACATAATAGAAACAATCCTAAAACACTAATTAAATATTTTTTCATTTTTCCTCCTTTATTCAACTGTAACGCTTTTAGCTAAATTTCTTGGTTGATCCATATCAAAACCCTTCAAATCTGCAACATGATAAGCCAATAACTGCATGGGTATCACGGACAGTAAAGGTGAGAATAAGGCTATTGTTTCGGGGATATAGATCACTTTGTCAGTTACTGATGCTATATTTGTGTCCCCTTCAGTAGCAATTGCGATAATCCTGCCCTTTCTGGCTTTCACTTCCAATAAATTGGATATGATCTTATCATAAATAATATCTTTAACAGCGATGGCAATAACAGGCATGTTCTCATCAATCAGAGCTATCGGACCATGTTTCATTTCGGCTGCCGGATAACCTTCGGCATGTATATAGGAAATTTCTTTTAACTTAAGTGCTCCTTCCAGAGCAACAGGGAACTCCTGTCCACGTCCCAGATAAAGTGCATTTGTGGCATTCATTATACTCTTGGCAACTTCTCTGATATTATCATTCTGAGCCAGAATTTGTTCTATTTTTCCCGGGATCCTCTTCAATTCTTCGATATACATCATGCCGTCAGTAGGGGAGATATGTCTCATCCGGCCTAACAAAATAGCCAGGAGTGAGAGGATCGTAACTTGCGAAGTAAATGCTTTTGTTGAAGCCACACCTATTTCTGCACCAGCATAGATATATACTCCGCCGTCTGATTCGCGTGCTATCGTACTGCCGACAGAATTTGTGATGCCCAGAACCTTGGCTCCTTTGGCCTTTGCTTCTCGCATGGCTGCCAGTGTGTCTGCTGTCTCACCGGACTGACTGATCACAAATACTAAAGTATTCTTTTCAACGATAGGATTTCTATAACGGTATTCACTGGCATATTCAACTTCCACAGGTACTCTGGCGATACTCTCGATCATATATTTACCAATCAAAGCCGCATGCCAGGATGTTCCGCAAGCCAACATATGAATCTTTTTGACTTTCTGCAATTCATCGTTCGTACAACCCAAACCACCAAGTCTTGTCGTGTATAGCTGCTCAACCAGTCTTCCTCTGAAAGCATTATAAACTGATGTCGGTTGTTCAAAGATCTCCTTCAACATGAAATGCTTGTAATCACCTTTGGATATTGATGAAATATCCCAATCTACTTCAGAGATAACTGCTTCCACTATTTCTTTATCCAAAGTTGTGATCTCAAAGGAGTCATAATTGATATCTACTATTTCATTGTCCTGTAAGTAAATGACTTTCTTAGTATGAATGATGATCGCACTCACATCAGATGCCACGAAAAATTCATCATTGCCTATTCCTAAAACCAAAGGACTACCACGACGGGCTGCAATCATCTGGTTTGGGAACTTGGATGAAATAACGGCAATACCAAATGTTCCTTCAACCTGCAACAAAGCCTTTCTGACAGCATGCAGTAAGTCCTTTTCCTTCTTGAGAAATCTGTCTATTAAGTGTGCCAAAACTTCTGTATCGGTCTGAGTTTCAAAAACATATCCTTCACTCTCTAATTTCTCTTTCAACACTTTAAAATTCTCAATGATCCCATTGTGTACAACTGCCAGATCTTTACTCATATTAGTATGCGGATGAGCATTCACTTCTGTCGGTTCACCATGTGTGGCCCATCTTGTATGACATATCCCCAGAGTTCCTTCAACTTGGGAAGGCTCTGGTAAACTTCTTTCCAATTCTATTATTTTCCCAGCCTTCTTAAAGACTTTCAATTCACCTTTTTTATTGATCAATGCAGTGCCTGAGCTATCATAACCTCTGTACTCAAGCCTCTTTAGTCCCTCAATTATTATTGGTAACGCATTCCTTTTCCCTATATAGCCCACGATTCCACACATCTTTATCTCCTCGCTATAGTCCCTTAATTATCTTGATTATAATTTATCTATCCAACGCTTTTAAGTCAAGTGTATTTTCCAGTTCAACTCTCAGTTTTCAACTAGTACTCAACCCTATCCTAAATCCTTTCCCTTAAAAAGGGCAAGGACTTACCAAAAAAGCTTTGCTTTTAGTCTGCACAATATTCCCTCAGCAGATTACATCACCTGCTTTCACTCCCTTCCCTTATTCAAAGGGAAGGGTCGGGGATGGGTTGTCGATAACTCTCAACTATCAACTAGTACCCAACCCTATCCTAGATCCTTTCCCTTAAAAAGGGCAAGGACTTACCAAAAAAGCTTTGCTTTTAGTCTG
>CAYQPF010000095.1:0-19387 GCA_964419225.1 uncultured Candidatus Cloacimonadota bacterium
TAAGGAGAAAGTAGGCAGTGTGCAGTAGGCAGGGGGCAGTTGGGGAAAGAAAAAGGATTGAGAAATGATCACATTTCACACAACTCATGACTCATGACTATGGACTCGCGACTCTTTCACTTCCCTTTCCTCCCTTGGTGTTCATGAATGAAAATTGCTTGAATTACCTATACTTTTTACAATAAAATCGGTATGACTTAGCCATTTTGACATATGCCAGGAAATTG
Organism: uncultured Candidatus Cloacimonadota bacterium; assembly: GCA_964419225.1. Lineage (GTDB taxonomy): Bacteria > Cloacimonadota > Cloacimonadia > Cloacimonadales > CAYQPF01 > CAYQPF01. The sequence continues at coordinate 228 of CAYQPF010000095.1, forward strand.
TTCAGCAATATAACAAGATTGGTACATTTTATGCTTTATGTTGAATATGATTAGCAAGGGTAATTATGATATGTCTGGAGGAACATTTTTTTCATATCATAGTTTCAGATCAATGTAGATTAACTTAAGAGAGAGAGTAGAAATGCGGAGGAAAAATGGCTCGTATTGTATTAATGTTATTGATGTGTCTATGTTCTGCTTTGAGTGCCTGGATTAGTGATCCTGTCGCTATTTTGAATGAAGATGCCCGGGTAATGTTTGCCGGAGAAAGTGGAGTGGTTTATAAGAATGGTAATATTTATTTAACGTATTTGCAGAAAGGTGAAACGCATAACTATGTGATGTTGAGCAAATCCTTTGACAGAGGTAATACCTTTGTACACACTCTGGTAGATTCTGTTATTATCAGCGATAAATGTTTTGCACCAGCTTTGAGTGTGAACAGCACAAATACCTGTTTTGTTTATTATCAGGAGTTAATTGAGCATCCGCTTCAAAGCAGTCTTACTTGTGCTAAAGTGTTAACAAATAACAGTATTTTTTATTCACAGATAAGCAGCGATATTCTTCAAACACCCTTATTATTGAGAGATGATACATATACAACAGTTTTTTTCCGGAAGCAGGCTATGAAGCAATTATGTAATTTTGTTTATTTCAGTAATTTGGAAAGTAGTAATCTCAAAGAAAATCCTGTAGAAGGCAGAGTTTGTTTTTGGGGGCCAGATGTTATAGATGGACCTTTACATACTAACGGTAATCTTTATATCAGAAATGGCGGTGGGGGCAATAATGATGGTTGGCCCACATTTATGGGTCAAATCAACTTGGGTGGAGTTATCTGCACTTATAACGGTGGAGCAATATTTCCAAATCCACCTTGTAATCCCGAAGATGTTTTTCCTGGAGGATATATTGAAAAATTTCCCCGGATAGAAATTGAAAAGGAATTTCCATCAGAAAGTTACTTCTATCCTTTTGGTCAAGATCCCAGTTCTAATCGGGATATAGTTAAAGTAGAAATTATTGGCAATGTAGCAACTTTTCGTACAGGAGATATAACAGAAGGAGAAGTCAGGCCATTCACAGTGTATTCTTCATATCCTGATGCACAGCATCCAACTACTCCAATTGGTGATTCGTTATGGACAAACTATATCACAATAAAAGATACAATTTGGACAGATCCGACACAATTTACGATACCTCAGGACAGAGTAGTATATGTTCCGGCAACTCTTTGGATCAAAGGACATATTTCGGGTAAACAAATGTGGAGAAGCACGCAATCTGCATATTTAATCGGGGATATTACTTATATGAATACTCCTATAGGTTCAGATCCTGTAAACAACACGACAGATTATTTCAGTTTGATTTCCGATAAAAGCATTTTTCTAAAGTATAAATACAGAATAGATGGAGAACCTTTTTCCTGTGCTAATAGTAACGGGCCAACTGCACATGTTTACATTTATGGTGCTTTTGCTGCCTTGGGAAATTCTGATCCTAATCCTGACAATAATTGGAGAGAAGACGGTGTTTTTACTTATGAATATCAGCATCCGCATGGAGCTCCCACCGATTTTTACGGGATTTCACCCTTTACAGGTGCAGACACTTTATTTACCTTTATTGATTTTCATAAATATCAGTTTCCTCCAACAGCGACAACTCCTTATTGGAAGAAGTGGCCCTATGGTGATGATGTATATCCAGGTTCAAGTTACCCGATTGTAAGTAACACATCTTATCCCTGGTATGGAACTACAGATTGGCCTTGGATCAATCCTGTCTGGCCTGAAAAAAGAGCTGCAGATGTTAATGATCCTAATCCACTTACAGAAACAGTCTATGAGAGAGGTGTTCTGAATTTGTGGGGCTCAATAGCTCAAATCCGCAGAGGATTTATGCATCGATCGGGAATAGTAAATGCTGATAGTCCGGATCAAGGTGCGTGGGATCCTGCAAATTATAAATTCGGGTCTGCACATCCCTCGACAGGATATGAGAAAAATTACAGGTTTGATCAGCGTTTTAGTACATCTCCCTTTCCCCATTATGCAAATTATTTGGCATTTGAAAGCAAACCTGTCAGTATAAAATATGATTCTAATGGAGAAATTGTAGAATCAGACAGTTTACAAACAGAGCAATATTACACAGCTTCCTTTATTAGTAAGGATAATGCTAATATTGCTGAAGTTTATACCTTAGCCGGATGTGACAGCATATTTTGTAAGTTTTCCTCAAATAATGGTGAATCTTATATTGATTTTAATTTAATTCCGGGAGAGGCTTACTATTCCAGAAATGCCAAGGTTCACGATTTCAAGCTGAAAGATAACGTCGGGTATTTGATGGTTATGCCAAATGAGAATAATATTAGGAATTTAGTAACAATCAAAATTGATTTCAACGAACATGAAGCCTCTTTCTGGATAACTTCTATTGGAAATGCAAGTGTGCTTTTTACAGGACAGAAAAGCAGTTTAACTTTGGCAAACGACGGAAGTTTACTTATATCTTACCAGAATCATATTTATGTTTTAGGCGATTCACTGGACTCTTGGTTTAGTCAGGAGCAGATTACAGATAACCCGGATATTCGCAAATCTACGATGGTCATGGATGAAAGTGATTCCTTATTTCTTTTTGTGAGTTCTACAAATCCTGAAGAGAATTTGTCACAATTCGATAAACTTTACTTCTGCAAAGGTTATTTGGACGGGATCACACCTGTGACTGATCATCCTATCCCTGCGGTTGAACCTTTTTATGTGAAGAATTATCCTAATCCTTTCAATCCGAGTACGACAATAGAGTTCAATCTGCCCGCTCAGGTTGACACAAAATTAGAAATATTCAATATCAAAGGACAAAAAGTTAGTACTTTGCTGAATAGTAAGATGGAAAAAGGTCTTCATAAAGTTGTCTGGAATGGTACGAATTCTGCCGATAAATCTGTCGGCTCCGGTATATATTTCTACAAACTGGCAGCCGGAAATAATATAAAAATCCAGAAAATTTTAATGATAAAATAGGGACTAGCGTCCAGCATATGGTTCAGATGGCATATGCCAGGTTTGGATAGTTACAGCCCTGGAGTCATATGATAGAGTTTGAAATAGGGACTAGCGTCCAGCATATGGTTCAGATGTCATATGCCAGGTTTGGATAGTTACAGCCCTAGAGTCATATGATAGAGTTTGAAATAGGGACTAGCGTCCAGCTTATGGTTCAGATGTCATATGCCAGGTTTTGATAGAAAATGGTGAGTTAATGTTGGAGGAAATATGCGGAAATTGATTCTATTAATGTTGCTGTCTGTTATCTGTTCTTTAGGAGCCTGGATAAGTAATCCTGTCTCTATTATAAATGAAGATGCACGGGTAATGTTTGCCGGAGAAAGTGCTGTTGTTTACAAGAATGGAAATATATATTTAACTTATTTACAAAAAGGTGAAACACACAACTACGTGATGTTGAGCAAATCTTTTGACAGAGGTAATACCTTTGTGCATACTCTGGTTGATTCTGTTGCTGTCCGGGATAATTGCTTTGCCCCGGCCCTGAGTGTAAGCAATAATAATACCTGTTTTGTCTATTATCAGAAAGGAAATGAGCTTGATCTGCAAAGCGATTTTATGTGTGCAAAGGTTTTAATAAACAACGAAATAAGTTATACTTTAATCAGTAGTTATGTTACTCAAAGCCCTCTTTTATTAAAAGATGATAATTATACAAACATTTATTTTCAAAAAAATATTAAGAAACAATTATGCAATTTTATGTACTTTTTAAATAATCAAAGTTCAAATATATTGTTCAGCGGGGTTTTATCTAAATTAAACTTTTGCGGATCTGAAATCTTTGATGGGCCAGTACATATAAATGAAGATATTTATTTAGAAAACATAGGAACCGGAGATAATTCAGGATGGACAACTTTTTTTGATAGAGTAACTTCATCAGGAAGATACAGATATAATACTAATAGTGAAATGTTTCCCCATCCACCCCAACAATCTGTTGAACCAGAATTGGTGTTTAGAGATGGATTAGTAACAAATTGTCGTAAACTTGAAGTAGATTTTACATTACCTACAGAGGGTGTGTATTATCCCTTTGGCGAAATAGCCGATCCTGAAATAGACATTGTAAAAGTCGAATTGATTGGAGATGTTTTTTCTTATAGGTTAGGAAACATTGTTGAGGTTGATGCAAGAGAATTTACTGTTTATTCTTCATATCCTGATGCAATGCATCCCAATACTCCAATAGGTGATTCGTTGTGGACTAACTATATTTCAATACCCGATACCATTTGGACAGAGCCCCAGATACAATCTATTCCAGAAAATGCAGTTATCTATATACCTTCTGTGCTTTGGATTAAAGGAACAGTTTCTGGAAAACAAACTTGGATCAGTAAGGAATCTACATATATCATAGGTGATATATCCTATACTCAGACGCTAATTGGAAACTCCCCTTTAGAAAATGAAAGTGACTATTTCGGTTTGATTTCACAGAAGAGTATTATTGTAAAATATAAATACAGAATTGACGGTGAACCTTTATCCTACGATAATAGTGAAGGGCCCAATGGACATTTATATTTATATGGAGCCTTCGCAGCATTAGGTAATTTTGAAGGTGATAATGATGCTGATTGGAGAAAGGACGGTGTATTTACATTTGAGTATCAGCATCCACACGGAGCACCAACAGACTTTATCGGTGTTTCGCCATATACAAATGCAGACACCTTGTATTCTTTCATCGATTTTCATAAATATCAATTTACACCTACTGCAGAAACTCCTTATTGGAAGAAATGGCCGTTTGCTAATGACACTGGTATTCCTGTCAGTTACCCCTATTCAAACAATAATGATTACCCTTGGTATGGCACTACAGACTGGCCTTGGATCAATCCAGTCTGGCCTGAAAAAAACACTACAAGTACAAATAACGCTAATCCAAATACTGATGTTATATATAGAAGAGGTACAATACATGTTTGGGGATCAATTGCACAAGTACGCCGAGGATATTTGTACAGATATGGTCAGATTAATGAAGTCAATCCAGATTTAGGATCATGGGATCCTGATAATTATCAATTTGGCCCTACACATCCTTTTACAGGTTATATCAGCGATTTTCATTATGACTATAGAATGACAAATTCTCCTCTGCAATATTTTGCAAGTTATCTTTCTTTAGAAGGTAAGCCAAATTCGATAAAATATGATACAAGTGGAAATATAGAAACTTGTGATAGCACAAATTCAGAATTGTTGTATTACAAATACTTTATTAGTAAGGATAATAACAGTATTGCCAAAGCATATATTGTTGCAGGAAGTGATAGCATAACTTATGAATACTCTGTAAATAATGGGGCAGATTTTACCAGATTTTCTTTATTCGCTGGAATAGTAAATTTCCCTTACGAATCAGAAATACTTGATTTTAAACTACATAACAATTTTGGGTATTTAATAATGCTTACAGATTCATGGCTGAATAATCGTATAAGCGTTTTCAAGTTAGATCTGGTTAACCAAAATTATACTATGTATAGCCAAAACAATTTTTTTAGTAATAATATACCTTTTTCAAATCTTAAAGCCAGTCTTGTCAGAACTAGTACGGGAAAACTATTATTGTCTTACTATAAAATCATAAAAAGTTTGAATGATTCAACTTTGGTTTGGAATCTGGTTGGAGTAATAGATAATAATCTGGATATTCGAAGTTCAACAATAGTTATGGATGAAAGTGATTCTCTTTTTCTCTTTGTAAATACTACTAACACAGATGAGAATACTTCAAAATTTGATAAACTTTATTTCTGCAAAGGTTATCTGAACGGGATCACACCTGTGACTGATCATCCAGTTCCTGCAGTTGAGCCATTCTATGCGAAGAACTACCCGAACCCGTTCAATCCCAGTACGACAATTGAATTCAATCTGCCCGTTCAGGTTGATACTAAACTCGAAATATTCAATATCAAAGGGCAAAGAGTTACTACTTTGCTGAACAATAAAATGGAAAAAGGTCTTCATAAAGTGGTCTGGAATGGTACGAATTCTGCCAAGAAATCTGTCGGCTCCGGTATATATTTTTACAAACTGGAAGCTGGAAATAATATTAAAATGCAAAAATTACTTTTGTTAAAATGAGACTGGCGTTCTGCTTATGCTTCATATAACTTATGCCAGTTTTAATTGTAGATTTGTGTTAATGTTGGAGGAAATATGCGGAAATTGATTTTATTATTGTTGCTAACTATTGTTGGTTCCTTAGGAGCTTGGATAAGTAATCCTGTCTCTATTTTAAATGAAGATGCGAGAGTAATGTTTGCCGGAGAAAACGCTGTTGTGTATAAGAACGGGATCATTAACTTAGTGTATTTAGAAAAAGGTGTTGAACATAATTTTGTAAAACTAAGCAGATCATACGACAAAGGGATAAGCTTTGTACATACTCTGATAGATACAGTATCCAAAAGGGAGAATACTGTTGCTCCGACTCTTAGTGTGAATAGTCAAAATGAATGCTATATCTTTTATCAGAAGGGAAATGAGGCGGAGTTACAAAGTGATTTGCTCTGTGCAAAGCTTGATGCTTCTGAGGTTTTAACTTATACTCTTGTGAATAATAATGTAAACAAGGAAACACTGGTATTAAGAGAAGATGATTATACCTGGGTTTTTTACCAAGAAAACTGGCCTAAACAGTTATGTAATTTTCAGTATTTCACCAACTTGGAAAGAAACAATTTAGCAGACAATGGATTTGGTAGTAGTGTTGAGTTTCTGGGAGCTGATAGTTTTACGGGACCATTACATTCTAATGATATGATTAGTTTTTATGGTGCTGGACCTGATGGGTGGCCTGATTTTCATAGCATTGTAACAACCCATAGGTCAATTAATAATGGCATCTCCGTGTTTCCCCCTAGTAATCCCAATTATGACTTGTTTCCCTTTGATGAAGTATTCCTGGGTGGATTAGCTCAAAAATCCCTTAACCTGAAGATTGATAACAGTTTTTATCCACAAAGTTATTTTTATCCGTTTGGACAGACGGTTAATCCGGATATAGATATTGTTAAGGTCGTTATCGATGGGGAAGTAGCGAATTATAGGCTGGGAAATATCGTAGAAGGAGAAGTTAGAGCTTTCACTGTCTATTCCTCATATCCTGATGCTTTACATCCTGAAACTCCCATCGGGGACTCCTTGTGGACTAATTATATTACCATAAAAGATACTGTGTGGACTGATGTACAGCAATTCAACATACCGCATGACAAGGTTATCTATATTCCGGCAATATTATGGATCAAAGGAAATGTTGCAGGGAAGCAAGTGTGGGAAAGTGTGGAATCCAGTTTTGTTACAGGAAATATCACTTATCAGAATACAGTAGTTGGTGATGATCCTGCTTGTAACACTACAGATTATTTTGGTTTGATTTCTGACAAGAACATTATAATAAAGTACAAATACCGAATAGATGGAGAACCTTTGTCTTATGAAAACAGTACCGGACCCAATGGGAATGTTTGGCTTTATGGAGCCTTTGCAGCATTGGGTAACTATAAATCAGATCTTTCCTGGAGAGAAGACGGAGTATTTACTTTTGAATATCAGCATCCACACGGAGCACCGACTGATTTTTATGGGATATCACCCTTTACCGGTGCAGACACCTTGTTTACTTTTATTGATTTTCATAAATATCAATTTCCACCCACTGCAGAAACTCCTTATTGGAAGAAATGGCCTTATGCTGATGATGTATTACCGGGATCAAGTTACCCTCTGGCAGATACTTTAACATACCCTTGGTATGGGACAACTGACTGGCCTTGGTTAAATCCGGTGTGGCCGGAACAGCGTCCTGTAAACATTAATGAGCCCAATCCTTTGACAGAGATTGTTTATGGGAGAGGTACTCTCCATTTATGGGGATCCGTTGCTCAGATGAGGAAAGGGTTATTTTGCAGATTTGGTCAAGTTAATTCAAACCCGGATATGGGTTCCTGGGATCCGGATAATTTTATCTATGGGCCTTCTCATTACGAAACCCGCTATTTGAAAGATTTTAAATATGATACAAGAATGAATAATTCCCCATTTCCCTATTTTCCCCTGTATTCATCTCAGGAAAGTCATTTCATTTTTGAAAAAAGAGATGCTCAGAATAATCTAATTGGAGGAGATATAATCCAGTCCAATCGTATTTTCACACATTGTTTTGTTAGTAAAGATAACAATAATTTGGCCAAAATATTCACAACCGCATATACAAATTTGATCTACTGTGAATATTCCAATGATAATGGGATAACAAATTACTTTTTCCCCATAGAAACAAATCTGCCTAATATGAGTATGTATATGCAGATTACAGATTTCAAAATGGTTGATAATTTTGGTTATTTGACAATTACAGGTTATGGCTCTGATTTTCAATATGCTGTTATTCTTAAAATTAACTTTTTTGATCAAACATATTCGAGATCAAGTAATCTATTAGTCTTGGATGAAGGAGTATCCATAAGTTTGAAACCGTGTTTGCAGATTTCTCAAAATCATAAAATCCTTTTATCATATAATCAGAATATCTATACAATAAATGACACAACCTTAGTGTGTTCACCAATTGAAGATATCAGTACAATAGATAATCCCGGACAATCAACTATGATATTTGACGCATGTGATACTTTAATGTTGTTTGTAAGATCCCCTACTTATTATGATTCATCAGGGTTTGATAAGCTTTACTTCTGCAAAGGTTATCTGAACGGAATCACACCTGTGACTGATCAGCTTGCCCCTGCAGTTAATCCTTTCTATGTGAAGAATTATCCTAATCCCTTCAATCCAAGTACAACAATTGAGTTCAATTTGCCTAAAAAAGCAAATGCAAAATTAGAAATATTCAATATCAAAGGGCAAAGAGTACGTACTTTGCTGAACAATAAAATGGACAAAGGTCTGCATAAAGTAGTCTGGAACGGCACAAATTCTGCCGATAAACCTGTAAGCTCCGGTATATATTTCTACAAACTGGAAGCTGGTGATAAAGTGAAAATTCAAAAGGTACTTTTAATGAAGTAAACTAATGTCAAAACTCTATTCGGAAGCGAACAGAGTTTATTAACAAGAATTGACTCTTTTAGATTAATTGGAGGTTATATGAGAGTATTTTTCCTAATAATGCTCTTTACCGCAATCTCTATATTATCTGCCTTATTGACAATGCCTATACCTGTAGTCAATCCGGATACTAAAGTGATGTTTGCGGGAGAGAATGCCATAGTTTACAAAGGTGGGGTAATTTACTTGACTTATTTGCAGAAGGGAGAAACCCTTAATCAAATTATGCTTAGTAAATCCTATGACAAAGGGAGAACCTTTGTTCAAACCGTTATCGATACTGTAAGTAATGTAGAATATAATATTCCGCCAGTTTTAAATGTTAACAATAGTCAGGTTTGCTTTGTTTATTATACTCAGAAGGTAAATCAAAACAACATTAATGAACTGATCTGTGCTAAGTTAGCAGGAAACGTCGTGACCTATTCCATAATAAATACAAATGCAGTGGAAACCCCTTTATTACTTAATAATGGGAATTTCACTGATGTTTTCTTTAGGCAAAATGCTAAGAAACAAATTTGTGATTTTTTATATTACAGTAATTCTGAGAAAAGTAATATCGCTGAAAGTGGTGAATCTGCTCGTGTATTTTTCTGGGGCCCGGACATTTTTGACGGACGTGTTCACACTAACGATGATATGTATTTTTCCCATAGCGGAGGTGGTACCAATGATGGTTGGCCGACTTTTGCCGGAAAAGTGACCATGTCTGGTAATCTTTTTGATACTTCGGGTAATATGATGTTTCCTGAACCACCTTTTGACCCTGTAACAGTATTTCTGCAGGGTGTGACTCAGTATGTCCCAAATATCAGGATTGAAAAGTCTATTTCTCCGGAAAATTACTATTATCCCTTTGGTGACGTAATTAATCCCGATGTAGATATAATTAAAATTGAAATTGATGGTGAAGTCGCAAATTATCGTTTAGGAAACATAGTAGAAGGAAATATCAGAACATTTACCGTATATTCTTCATATCCTGATGCTCTACACCCCAATTCACCTATCGGTGATTCCTTGTGGACTAACCAAATACAAATACCAGATACAATATGGACAGATGTTCAGCAATTTACCATACCGCACGATAGAATAGTTTATATTCCTGCTATTCTTTGGATTCGAGGAGATATTTCAGGAAAACAGGTTTGGAAAAGTCAAAAAAATACATATTTAACCGGGAATATAACCTATATTAATACTCCTATTGGAGAAGATCCTGCCGGGAATTTGACTGATTACTTTGGTTTACTTTCCGATAAAAATATTATTATTAAGTATAAATACCGTATCGATGGAGAACCTCTATCCTATAATAACAGCACAGGAGCAAATGGACATGTCTGGTTGTATGGAGCATACGCTGCTTTAGGAGAGAGAAACAATGAGGATTACGGTGCAGAGAATGCATTCAGAACGGAAGGTGTTTTTACTTATGAATATCAGCATCCGCATGGAGCTCCTACAGATTTTTACGGGATCTCTCCCTTTACCGGTGCGGACACATTATTTACCTTCATAGATCTGCATAAATACAAATTTCCTCCTGATCTAAATTCTACTATATACTGGAAAAAATGGCCATACAGAGGAGATTGTCCCGATACAGATCAAAACTATTGCAGTTATCCCACAATTTTTAATGCTGCTTATCCCTGGTATGCTACTACAGATTGGCCTTGGTTGAATCCTGTCTGGCCTGAAAGAAGAACAGATAATCCCAATCCTCAAACTGATATTGTGTTTCAACGTGGAACTTTGCATTTGTGGGGTTCAATTGCTCAGATGCGGAGAGGTTTTATGACCCGTACAGGCAGAATTACAAATAATAATCCGGATCTCGGTACCTGGGATATTGCTAACTTTAAATTTGGCCCTGCCCATGATCAAACTGGGTATTTAAAAGATTACCATCATGATACACGTCTGAGTAATTCTCCTTTTCCCATTTTTCCGACTTACAATACTCCGGAATGTAGTCTGGTTAAGCAGCATATAGACGATAACGGAAATTTGTTGGAGACAGAAACCCTTGCCTCAGATCAGATATACAAAAGCTATTTTATAAGCCGGGATGAAACAAATATTGCAAAACTCTATACAAAAGCAGATCGAGACAGCATTTATTGTGAGTATTCAAATGATAATGGTATTACTTATGACAAGTTTGCCATAAATCCAAATATTGAAGATTTTACCAGTGTTGTCAAACTTTTTGATTTTAAACTTATAGGAAGTAAGGGTTATCTTGTCTTACTGCCCTCAACAATCCTTCAGCTTTTAGGAACAGTGAAAATTGATTTTTCAAATCACACATTTACAAGTTCTACGTCCTTAATTGGTAATGATGCACCAATAATGTCGGGTGCTAAAGGATGTTTAGGATTAACCCATAACCGGGCACTTTTGCTGTCTTTCTATCAGAATATCAGGACTTTGAATGATAGTACTCTGACTTGGATACCACAGGATCATATTAATACTGAACAAAGTATCCGCAAATCTACTTTGCTTTTTGATGAAAGTGATACTTTATTATTGTTTATTAATACAAGACAGTCGGAAGATACGGAATCCGAATTTGATATCCTCTATTTTTGCAGAGGTTATTTGGACGGAATCACACCTGTGACTGATCAGCCTGCCCCTGCAGTTGAACCTTTCTATGTGAAGAATTATCCTAATCCCTTCAATCCAAGTACAATCATCGAATTCAATTTACCTGCTCAGACTGAAACTAAGCTGGAAATCTTTAATATCAAAGGGCAACGAGTGACTACTTTGGTGAACAAGGTCTTGGATATGGGTGTTCATAAAGTGGTATGGCAGGGAACAAATGCAGATAATAGATCTGTGGGATCAGGAATTTATTTCTATAAATTGACAGTTGGAAATAAAGTGGAAATGCGGAAATTGTTGCTGGTAAAATAGGGACAGCGTCCAGCACTATTCAAGTCTGACATGTCGGACTGGTTGGACAAGTCTGAGGAAAATTAGCAGAAAAAAAAAGGCAGTCAGATGACTGCCTTTTTGTTATGTCTAAAGCTTATTTATACTTCGGTCATTTTTTTGTACTTAATGTATCTGTCCTTAATAAATTTTTCCATTTCATCTCTGAAATTGGCAACTTTATCAGGGAAAGTAAGATTCAATGAAGAATATCTCTTTTCTGAATCGATGAATTCTTTCACTGGCACGGTTGGTTCTTTGGAATCAAGAATGAAAGGATTCTTGCCCTGTAACTTTAACAGTGGATTGTATCTGTAAAGCAACCAGTAACCAGAATCAACAGCTCTCTTTTCTTCTTTCTGAGCCAAAGCCATATCAATACCATGATTGATACATGGAGCATAAGCAATAATGATTGACGGTCCTGGATAAGCTTCAGCTTCCTGGATAGCCTGCATCATCTGAACTTTGTTTGCACCCATCGCTACTGATGCGACATAAACATATTCATAGCTCATCATCATCATACCGAGGTCTTTCTTGGTAGTTGTTTTTCCTGATTCAGCAAACTTGGCTACTGAACCTAAAGGTGTAGCTTTGGAAGCCTGACCACCTGTATTGGAATAAACTTCTGTATCCATAACAAGGATATTGATCTTCTTGTTGCTGGCAAGAACATGATCCAAACCACCAAAACCAATATCGTATGCCCAGCCGTCTCCACCAAAAGCCCAAACGCTTTTTTCCATGAAGTAGCCTTCCAATTCTTTGATCTTTCTCAAATACTTGCGGGCATCGCCTTCAGCTTTAGTAAGAGCTTCTGCAACTAAAGTTTTGACTATAGCAAGATTAGCTTTAGTCTCTTCATCAGTTTTAGTCCAAAGCTCCTGAGCTTTTTTCAAAGCTTCAGCAAGTTTAGCATCGGTTCCGAGTTCAAGAAGTTTTTCGATATTATATGCTAATTGTTTACGATTGGCATTAACAGCGAGTCTCATGCCGAAACCATATTCAGCATTATCTTCAAAGAGTGAATTAGCCCAGGCAGGACCGTGTCCGTCTTTGTTCTTGCAATAAGGAATAGTCGGGAATGTTCCGCCCCAGATGGAGGAACAACCTGTCGCATTGGCAATGATCATACGGTCGCCGTAAAGCTGAGTGATCAATTTTACATAAGGTGTTTCACCACAACCTGCACAAGCTCCGGAGAACTCTAATAACGGTTGTTTGAACTGGCTGCCTTTAATGGTAGTTTCTTTCCAGTTCAAAAGTACATCTTCTGGTAAGGTTTCGAAGACTTTATAGTTTTCAGTTTCACCATTTTCTCTTTCTTCGTGCATGGGTTTCATTTCCAATGCAACTTTCTGGCATTCTTTCACACATGCCATACAGCTTTGACAATCATCAATATAGACCTGAATCTTGTATTGATAACCTTCACTACCGGTAGCTTTGAGAGTTGTGAATGATGCAGGAGCGTTCTTCAGATCATCAGTGGCGATCAATTTAGGTCTGATTGCAGCATGAGGGCAAACAAGGGAACATTGATTACACTGGATACATTTGTCTGAATGCCAATGTGGAACAGTCGCGGAAACGCCTCTTTTCTCAAGTTTGGCAGTGCCGGATTGAACGAATCCGTCTAATGGCATTGCTGAAACAGGGATGGAATCACCTTGTTCTTTCATGATAGGTTCAATGATGGATTTCGTGAATTCATCAGCATCTGCAGGAACCAATTGTTTCATATTTGTATGTTTTTCAGGCATTTGTGCCGGAACTTCAATTTTTACCAAAGCTGCAATAGTCTCATCTACAGATGCCCAATTTTGCTTAACAACATCATCACCCTTACGAGCGTAAGACTTTTGAATTGCCTTTTTGATCATAGCAATAGCTTCACTGCTTTCGAGTACACCGGAAATAGCGAAGAAAGCTGTCTGCATTACAGAATTGATTCTACCGCCTAAACCAACACGGTTAGCGATTTCCAAAGCATCAATATTATAGAAGGCAATATTCTTTTCTTCGATAGTTTTTTGCATACTTTCAGTCAGATTAGCAAAAGCTTCCTCACGGCTCCAATCGGAGTTAAGCAGGAATACACCGTTAGGTTTGATACCTTCAAGGATGTCGTATCTGCCGATGAAAGCCTGATTGTGGCAAGCTACGAAATCAACTGCACGTACAAGGTACTGTGATTGGATAGGATCTTTGCCGAATCTCAAGTGGCTGCGGGTGATACCACCGGATTTCTTGGAGTCGTATTGGAAATAACCCTGAACATACATGTCGGTATTATCACCAATAATCTTGATACTGTTTTTGTTGGCACCAACAGTACCGTCAGATCCGTAACCCCAGAACTTCATATTCATTGTTCCTGCAGGTATAGTATCCAAGTCAGCATCATATTCTAATGATAAATTAGTTACATCATCAATGATTCCAACTGTAAACCCATGGAAACACTTTCCATCTAAATGATCGTAAACAGATTTTACCATTCCCGGAGTAAATTCCTTGGAGGATAATCCGTATCTTCCGCCAATTATGGTATAATTCTTGTCTTTTAAAGATGCAACTACGTCAAGATACAAAGGTTCGCCGATGGAACCGGGTTCTTTTGTTCTGTCTAAAACAGCAATCTTTTTAACTGTTACAGGAATTACTTTCTGTAAATGTTCAATTGAGAAAGGATGGAATAAGCGAACTTTTACTAAACCAACTTTGTAACCGTTGGCATTCATATAGTTAATTGTTTCTTCGATAGTTTCGCAACCGCTGCCCATGGCTATAATAATACGGTCTGCATCAGGTGCACCAACATAATCAAACAAATTGTATTTTCTGCCGGTATATTTAGCAACAACTTCCATATATTCTTCAACGATTTCAGGGATAGCTAAATAATGTTTGTTACTTGTCTCTCTGCCTTGGAAATAAACATCAGGACCTTGCTGTCCAACTTTTACTCTGGGATTTTCAGGATTTAATGCTCTTTGACGAAAATCTTCAATATACTCAGGTTCAGCAATTTCTGCTAAAGTATCATAATCTAATAATTCAATTTTTTGCACTTCTGAGGAATTTCTGAATCCATCAAAGAAATGCAGGAAAGGAACTTTTGATTTTAAAGTAGCAAGATGGGAAACCAGAGCTAAGTCATGAATTTCCTGAACAGAACCGGAAGCCAACATAGCATAACCGGTATTTCTGGCTGACATTACATCTGAATGATCACCAAAAATTGATAAAGACTGGGCTGCCAAGGATCTGGCACTTACATGAAATACGCAGGGTAACATCTCACCGGCGATCTTATGCATATTGGGAAGCATCAGCATCAAGCCTTGAGAAGCTGTAAAGGTAGTAGTCATTGCTCCGGCTGATAATGAGCCGTGTACTGCTCCGGCTGCACCAGCTTCAGATTGCAGTTCAGCAACATCAACTGTCTGGCCGAAAATATTTTTTCTGCCATTAGCTGACCATGCATCTGCAAGTTCACCCATGGTTGAAGACGGGGTAATTGGATAAATTGCGGCAACTTCACTAAAAGCATATGCTATATGAGTTGCGGCTTGATTTCCATCAAGGGTTTCTTTCTTAAATTTAGCCATCGTATTCTCCTTAATAAATTATTTTCTTTGCGACAACAAAGATTTGAATTTGCAGTTTTCGTCAAACAAAAATAAATTCTTTTTTAACAGGTCATTCACTTTTTATTTAAAGGAACAAAACTTGCATTGATTTAAAGAAAAAGGAGGAAATATGAAACGGTGTATAGCATTTGTGTTTCTGATTAATATTGTTTTATTTATTTTCGGACAAACACCACCACCTTCCTGTTACCATAATTATACTGAAATGAAAGCGGAAATCGATCAGTTGATTGCAACAGGTAACAATAGTAACTATTGTCGCATAGACTCAATTGGTGTAACCGGAGAAGATAATTTACCTATCTGGGCAGTAAAAATATCAGATAATGTGGCAGTTGATGAAGATGAGCCGGCAGTATTAGTAGTCGGAAGTGTACATGCCGAGGAAATTTTAGGCAATGAAATAGTATTGCATAACATAAAATATATTCTGGAACATAAAAACCAATTGCCTTATGCAATGTGGTTGAACAATCTGGAACTCTGGTTTGTTTTGGCAGCTACTCCTGAAGGTTTATCCGTTGTAATGAACGGAACTGATGTTACTTTCAGAAAAAATAAAAAAGATAATAATAATAATGGTGTGTTTGATTATGTAGTTGGACAGGGACATGATATTGACGGCGTTGATGTTAACCGTAATTTTGATATCAACTGGGCACACGGGGATTCACTGATGGCACCTGGTTCGCTTGAAGTTTATGATTATTATCGTGGACCTTATCCCGAGTCAGAACTGGAAGTGCAGGCTTTAAAAAGATTATGCGACAGGGAAAAATTCGTATATTCATTAGTATGGCACTCTTCCCGCACAGGAAATCTGTCCGAAAAGGTTTATTATTCCTGGAATTGGTCGGGAGTAAGACCCTCACCTGATTTGGATATGGCAGAGCATATTGCAACAAATGTTGCTTCGCGGATAACTAATCAAAACGGCAATGATACTTATCAGGCTAGTGCAGCGTTAGCCAGAAAAGGCTGTTTTAATGACTGGTTCTATCAAAGATACGGTGGTGTACAACTCCTTATAGAGTGTGGTACCGCAACTATACAGCCTGATTCAACAGAAATGGTTGAAATAATTACTGAATGCTCCAATGGTATGAAATGGCTTTTCAGCAGAGCATTAAACACGGCTCCGGATCTCGTGTCAAACTCAATGTTAATGGGTATTATTACCGATGCTAATACAGGACAACCTATAGAAGCAGAAATAGTTGTTGTTGGCAGGGACGCTGCTTATCTGCATCCCAGAACTTCTGATCCTGTTTTTGGCCGTTATTGGAAACCTCTTTTGTTTGGTCAATATTCTGTTTTTGTTCGCAAAAAAGGTTATGAAACCAGCCCGATTCAAGTTATTGATGTGATTAATTCTCAATGGACTGAATTGAATTTTGCCTTAACCCCTCTGCCACCCGTAGTTGTGCACGGCAGAATTATGTCCCAGGGACAGCCTGTTGCAGGGAAAATCGTAGCAATACCCGAGATTGATTTACTCAAACCCACCACTGAAATTGATACCCTTTATGCTAATTCAGACGGATACTTTACTTTCAATTCGTATCAGGGTAATTATAAGTTCATTTTCACCGCAGAAAGCTGTACACCACATGTTCAAACCATTTATTTGACGAACAGTCAGATGAGTATGGTTGTCACTTTAGCTTCAGAGGAGGTGATACTCCAAGAGTCATTTGACGGATCATCGTGCTCCTGGGTTTACAACGGTCCGTGGTTGGCTGTTAGCGAAGGCAATAACAATTATTTAACAGACAGTTATGAAGGTTATGGATTTTATGCACCTGGTTGTGATGTCAGAGCTACTTTGACAACAGCTATAGCATTAACCTCCTACACAGATAGAAGTATATATTTAACTTTTTCAGAAAGAGTATATACAGAATGGGAACATGATTTTGTTTCAGTAGAATTCACAACAGATTTTGAAAACTGGACACCTGTTTATAAGTTGTCCGGTAAATGGGACAAGTGGCATCAGGTTGTAATCCCTATCCAACAATACGCCGGGCAGGAAGTAAACATGAGATTCCGTCTGAAAGATGGATTGGAAGGTGACACCAATATAGCTGATTTGACAGATCCAGGTTGGGATATTGACGATATCAAAGTTGTTGCAGGTAATGCAACTGTGGTAGCGATTACTGATCCGGAAGTTTTAAATAAGCCTTTTGCTTCTTTAAATAGTAATTATCCCAATCCATTTAATCCTGAAACAACTTTTAGTTTTAATTTGAGGAACTTCAAAAATCCTCAGGTTTCTATCAGTGTTTTCAATGTTAAGGGACAATTAGTTGAGAAGATAGTTCCATCACAGGATCAGGTTAAGGCTGGCAAAGTTGTCTGGAAAGCTGGTCAGAGATCTTCGGGTGTTTATTTCTATACTTTGAAGGTTAATGGTTCTGTTGTTGATACTAAAAAAACAGTTTTAATAAAATAGGAGACAAATAATGAAAAAAATCATTTTACTGATTAGTCTTGTTATGGTATTCACTTTTTTGACTGCCTCCGCCAGCATGAACATCATGAATTATGGCTCGCAGGTGGGAGTCACAATAAGTGATGTTAAAGCCATGTCACAAGCTCAAAACAATGTTGCAATGGTGTTTAGCACTATGGCAATTCCATCTGCTTCTGTTGAGGTAGTTATTACCAGTATGTCTGTAGATAACTATGATTCTCAGGGCAATTTGCTTTCAACAACAAATAGTATTGTACCTGAAAGAGTTGTCTGTTCCAATAGTTTTCAAATGAGAGAAATGTATGGACATACTATTCAGATCGAATACAGGAAAGATAATACAGATCAAAGTTACTCACTTTTGAAAAGTGTTCAGTATCAACTCAATCCAGTGAATCCTGTACCTGTTCCGGAATCCATATCCGAGGCTTTTGTTGGATCTTACAAAGTATTGGCAGACAATTATGAAACATCATATCTGTCTATTCTTCCTCCCAAGAAACCTGCAATAATGATTATAAGTCATAATGCTTTTAATAATGTCTATACTAATTATATTAAATGGAAAAAATCCAAAGGTTTTGATGTTACTGTTTACACCAAGGAATCAATCCCTGGTGGAACGAGTGCAACTAATGTGCAGATCAAGACATTCATTCATGATCGCTATTTAGAAGCTCAGAATAAACCTGAATATCTGATATTAGTTGGTGATGCTAATCAAAACTGTCCATATATAATGCCTACATTTACTATGGAAGCACCTGATGGTGGTGGAGACAGAGTAACAGACCATACTTATACAATGATTAATCCTGAGGATTATTTTCCCGAAATGTTGGTAGGCCGTTTTTCGATTGATTCTGAGAGTGAACTCAG
>CAYQPF010000096.1:0-19172 GCA_964419225.1 uncultured Candidatus Cloacimonadota bacterium
GTCCGGACCACATTTCTGATGAATAATCCGTCCCCACAACATCGCTAAAACCATCCCCGTTGAAATCTCCAAAAGCAATTCCGTGATAATCAATATTTATAATAGTCATAATAAAATCCGGTTGTATAACATCATAATATGGGGAATCAGGTAAGGTTGTTGAACCCATTTTAAAACGCAAACTCCCCTCATCTTCATTTATCATGTCAGCAATAAAAAAATCATCACAACCGTCTCCGTTGAAATCGCCGATGCTGTATCCTCCCGGAAAGACTTGATTGATGATGTTAGATTCCATAAGCAGTACCCTGTTTGACAGATCGACACCATTAGAGCCGTAATAAATGTAGCGGTAACGGGGCAAATCTTCAGGATCTGGATACATATTAGGGGCATAACCCACCATGAAATCATCCAGACCATCACCGTTGACATCGCCCATGCTTGATATCAGACAATGAATTCCCCCGCTTACATTTTCTATCACCGGCACCTCTTCAAATGTTCCCCCCAGCAGAATATAAAGATTCTTATGAAAGTATGACGGAGTAACCTCTGTACGCTTAATACAGCCAATATCGTCAAACCCGTCGTTATTAATATCACCCAAACATTCAACAGGCTCTAAGCCAAGATTTTGCATATTATCGGCATGCATGTATATTTTCTTATCTGGGATAAGATCAGCATTGGGACCTCCGTAGAAAAAGACCAGAGAATCCTGATTGTAATCATTTGGCACATCCTCTACTGTTAGCAGATCATCATAACCATCTCCATTGACATCACCTGCCCGAATTAAATCATAACAACTAAAATTACCTGTAGCAGTCAAATCCGGGATTGTATCGATAGCACCTTCTCCGCCAAAGTAAACAAAGAGTCTGGATATCCCATCCATTATTATCAAATCATCAATTCCATCTGCATTAAAATCGAGTGTTGTCATTTTGAATCCGAAATAGGAATTGTTAACCTCACCAACAAAGGTCTGCATGATTTGCATTTGATTTACCGCTTGAACGGAAGCAACAAAAATGATTCCCAGTATAAGAAATAAAACTATTCGTCTCATATATCCTACCTCTTTTTTAGTAGTCAGTAGCCAGTAGTCAGGTGTCAGTGGAAACAACAGGGTGATAACCATATATTTGTCTTAAGCCCTTTTCATCCAAATCATCTGACAAATAAATACAATGATTATTTATAAATATGTTTAATAATGAGTCAAGGAATTTCATTCCTTAGACAAAAAAGTCTCTACAATAGATATAGTACTTCAATTAATAATACTCGTTGAAGTGAAAAATCCTAAAACAATAAACAATATCACATTAAGCCTACTTTATGTGTCGCTAAGATTTTATAACAAAAATACTTCTATTTTATACTTTTATGATGACAAATTAGTGGAGAGGTGTTTTGTGACACTTAAGCTAATAAATAGAAGGAGTGACAATCGTGTCAAAAATTGGATATATAAGAGTCTCTGCCGTAGATCAAAATACAGACAGGCAAGAAATAGCCTTATCTGAATTAGAAATGCATAAAGTTATTATTGAGAAGGCATCAGGTAAAAATACTGAAAGACCCCAACTTAAAAAAGAGGCTTGAATATATACGAGAAGGCGACACTGTTTATATTGAGAGCATCTCACGCTTAGTCAGAAGCACAAGAGATCTTCTTTCTATAGTGTATCAACTTAAGAACAAAAGTTAATAAAGATAAAAAATGTATTGACAAGGATAATAAAATTAATTATATTTTCTTCAGAATTTAACCCGACTTAAGCAACTACAGATTAAATTGGGTTAAACAAATTAAAATCTGGAGGATATTATGAGAGAACAGGTATTTTCCCAAACAATTCATTCCGGGAAAAGGAATTATTATTTAACCGTGAAAAAAGCAGTAAATGGTAAACTTTATTTGGATATTGCTGAGACAGCCCAAAACGCAGAAGGCAAGTTCGACAGAAAGAATATTTTAATTTTTTCAGAAGATATTCAGTATTTTAAACAGGCAGTTGATGAAATCTCCGAAAACTATTTTAAAGATGCTATACCTAGACAAGACAAACCAATTGAGAATAAAAAACAGATAAGCTGATAAATTGCTTAAATAATCTTAGGGAGTGTCTACCCAAAATTATCTGCAAAAAAAAGTGATTCCTTTCGGAACCACTTAAAGTTGGCTATGTGTATTTTTTATTTAGTGATTAAAGAGAATGACTATCTGCTTCTGTAGTTGCTGCTGCTGTTATTGTTTCTGGGTCTTCTGTCGAATCTGTCATTTTCTTTTGGGGGTTGAGCAAGATCAATACGCAGGGTACGTCCTAAGAATTCTGTGCCGTTTAAGTTTTCAATAGCTTTTTTTGCACTGTCTTCTGAGCCCATTTCGATGAATCCGAATCCTTTACCTTCAATGATTCTAACACTTACTATTTCGCCGTAAGTTCCAAAATGATTTGTTAAATCTTCTTGTGTTGTGCGGTAGTTTAAATTTCCTACATAGAGTTTCTTATTTTCCATTTTTCCTCCTGGATTATCTCACTTTGATTCTCGAAAAAGAGGAAAACAAAAAATACTTTCAAACTCCCTCGGATATCAATAGCGGACTGAGATCTTTCGATCTCTCTTGCCAACTGATTACATAATAGTTAATTCTGTTATTGTGTCAACAAGTATTTTTATTTATTTACTTATATTTCAATAGTTTCAAGTATTTGACACTGTTTAAAAAATCACTTAACACTGCTATGATTGACTTTAAGTCAATTGCATCATGAGCAAAAAAAAATAAAGTTTTCTCCATTTTCTTCCACAGATATACTTCAATTTGCTGACAATATCTTCAAATACCAAAATCCGTTTGGATTACTAACTGAAGATATTTGATTAATCAAAGACCAGGTCGGCTAACGTGCAAACGGAATGCATAATAACCGAAACTGCAGTTATGTGTGTGTAGGGATTATCCTGAATAACCTCTTATCTGTGGAAATATTGTTTCTTCTATAGATAAATGACTTTTTTATAGTGATTCAATAATATAATTATTTTTTGTTTCCCTAAAAAATGCATTAATTTATATACAAGAGTTTAATTCCCATCTAAAGGGAAAAAGGAGATATTATGTCCATCGCCAACCTTCTGGAAGATTTGAATCCGGAAAAATGTAAACAGTTATTATTATTAACCGATCCTGAAGATATAAAAGAACTTCACGCAAAGGCCTATCAGGTCAAAGCGAAGAATGTAGGTAAAGTCGTCTATTTCCGTGGTTTGATCGAAGCCAGCAATATCTGCCGCAAGAATTGCTTCTACTGTGGTATCCGCAGTGGTAACCCTAATTTCACCCGCTTTGAGATGACAGAAGAAGAGATCATCAAGGCAGCCCTGTGGTCATTTGAAAGCAATTACGGTTCGATAGTCATCCAGGCCGGAGAAAGGCTTGATCAACCATTCATTAGTAAGATCACCCGTTGTCTCAAAGAAATAAAGAAAGCAACTGACGGCAAACTCGGCATCACTCTCTCGTTGGGTGAACAAACAGAAGAGACTTACAAAGAATGGTTCGCAGCCGGGGCACACCGTTATTTACTACGTATTGAATCCTCAACCCCGGAACTCTATGCCAAACTGCATCCTGCAGACCATGTTTACAGCGACAGGATCAAATGTCTGGATACTCTTAGAGATATAGGTTACCAGGTAGGAACAGGAGTAATGATCGGTCTGCCTGAGCAAAGTGTGGATGATCTTGTTAGAGATATCTTCTTTTTCAAGGGAATGGATATTGATATGATCGGAATGGGGCCTTATCAGATCCATGAAGATACACCTTTGGCTGACAAAGCCAGGGAAATTATGCCTATGGACAATCTTGAGCTTGCGTTGAAGATGATATCAATCTGCCGTATCCTCATGCCGAAGGTCAATATTGCGTCCACTACCGCGTTACAGGCTCTCAAACATGATGGCAGAGAACTTGGTCTTCTGGCCGGAGCAAATATCATTATGCCGACCATTACCGATATTAAATACAGAAAAGATTACCAGCTTTATAAGGACAAACCTTGTCTTGATGAGAATGCGGATCATTGTCGTTTCTGTCTGGAAAACAGGATCAGATCGATCGGCGAAGAGATCGGCTATGGCCAATGGGGTGATTCAAAGCATTTTCACGAGAGGAAATAGAAATATTCAACAAGGATAGACAGGATGTACAGGATAAGAGATTATATCTAAGTACTCTGGACTTTTGTCAGCCTGTTCATTTTGTCTATGTCTGGTATAGTTTAATCATTTTGAATTGATACTGCAGGTACAAATTAAGCTGAATAATTCTTTTAACCCGGATATTGCAGTAGAGGTTTGCAAGCTGAGTCGAAGATTGTGTTACTTGAGGGCTTGCAATTGAACGAGGTTATATAATAAATATATGGCGAGTGAGATTGTAAGTCATTCAAGTACATTAGCTTCAGTCAGATTATAAAGAACTACTGCAATATTCGGGTTTAACTTCCTTCTGAATCACTGATGCCACGGATTAACGGATGTCATCGTTATCCAAAGTAGAGACGCAAATATGCATCTCTACTGGTTTGTACCTTTATCAGCTTGTCTTGATCACATTAAAGTATTCCAGTGCTTTGATAAAGATAATATAGCAGAAGAAGGTCACGCCGGAAGAAAGAGCAAGCGAAAGATAAAAATTAAGTTTGTATTTCAAAAATAAGGGTAAAACAATAAAGAAAGCCAATGATGGAATGACCATCCAAAAAATGCTCAAAGACAGATCACTGACTTTTTTGACCGAACTTGTTTCGGCGTAAAGCCAGATAATGGCTAAGAGTGAAGTCAAAGGCAGTGATGCCAGAACTGAACCGAGAAACGAACTTCTCTTGGAAATTTCAGAGATTCCCACGATAATTATTGCTGTTAAAACTACTTTGATTACATAATACCACATAATAATTCTCCAAATTTATTAATAATCTTTCATCCTGCCGGACGAGGTTTGGTTTACCTATTTCTCTGGCAGTTAAAACTGCCAACTAAGATCTTCTATCCTAGGGACAAGGAAATAGAATATGCTAGTGATGAGTCAAGTATAAACTGTCGGAGAGACTGTTGATGAACACAGACATAACACACCTCCCCCGCTTGCGGGTACTCCTCTCAAGAGGAGAATTGAGTCGAAGGTCATTTACACATTTATGGTTATGCATCTCAACAGTCATTTCATGCTTGACATGACAATAGTACCAAACAGTTAAAGTATTTCAAACAATATCAGATTACCAATCTCTCTTTCCCTCACTAACAACTAACAATTAACAACTAACAACTAGTTTAAATCTCTTCCTGGAACTTCTGCCACTGATAATTGAAAGTCCTGTAGGAAATACCCAACAATTTAGCGGCTAAGGCTTTGTTGCCGTGTGCTTGATCCATAGCCCTGAGATAATATTTTTTCTCAATACCGGATAACTCATTATCAAGAGAAAAACCGTCAAAAATATTTATTTCTTCACCTTTTTTCTGTTTAGCCACTAACGAAAGATGTTCAGGTAGGATCAGATCTTCAGCTAAAATAGCAGCTCTTTGCATTTCATTTCTCAGTTCTCTGATATTTCCATACCAAGGGTAGTCAATAATAAGTTGTAAAGCCTGTTCTGAAATCCTGGCTTGAGAGTAGTTCTTCAGGAAATAGTACGCTCACACTGGAATGTCATCTTTTCTTGCAGAAAGGGGTGGCAGTTCTAAAGTGAAAATATTCAGTCTGTAATACAGGTCTTCGCGGAATTTCTTTTCTTCGATCATTTCCGGAATACTTTTATTCGTAGCTGCGATAATCCGGACATTGACCATGGTTGGCTTGCTTTCTCCGATCGGGATAATTTCACCGCTTTCTAAAGCTCTGAGTAATTTAGGTTGGAATTCTAAAGGCAGATCACCAATCTCATCTAAAAACAAAGTCCCGCCATTTGCTTCGGCAAATTTACCTTTGCGGCTTTGATATGCACCGGTAAAGGTCCCTTTCAAATGACCGAAGAACTCGCTCTCGAATAAATTTGGTGAAATTGCCGAACAATTCACCGGCACAAATGGCTTATCTCTGCGGTTGGAAATTTTATGAATAGCTCTGACAAGAAGCTCTTTGCCTGTACCGCTTTCGCCTGTCACAAGGACATTGGCATCGGACATTGCTATTTTTTCAGCCAGTTTCAGGGTTTGCTTAAGTTTACTGTTCTGCCCGATAATCTCCCGGAACGGTTCATCAACTCTGACCTGACTTTCCAGTGCTTTGACCTTGTCTGATAATTGCTTGATTTGATTAGCACCATGCACGATATTGATAAGATCATTATTGTCGAAGGGTTTGGTAAGAAAATTATATCCACCATATTTGATAGATTCTACAGCAAGAGAATATGTGGCATGAGCTGTAATGAAGATGAACTGAATCTCAGGATATTTGGCTTTGATCACTTTCATCGTTTCGATGCCTGTAATCCCGGGCAGGTTGATATCGGCTATGATTACATCAAAACTATTCCTATCAACTAAATCTATGGCGTTCTCTCCACTGACAGCGGTTTCCACTTCATAGCCTTCTTTTTTCATCAGAATGGAAACAATGTTTCTGATATTGGCTTCATCATCGATGATTAATAATTTGGGCATAGATCACCATTTCTTCAGTTTATTTGTAAAATCCATGGTTATACTGATGTTTGTACCTTTGTTGGGTAAAGATAATATTTGTAATTCGAAACCATGTTGATCGAGTATTTGTTTAACAATGGCCATTCCCAGTCCTGTACCATTTGCTTTGGTTGTAAAGAAAGGCTCTGTAAGATGCTCCAGAATGTCGGCACTCATGCCTGAACCTGTATCGGCGACATATAGTTTCAAACTTGTTTCAGAAACAGGCTCAATACCAATACTTAAAACTTTCTCTTTGGTATTATCCATAGAATCAAGAGAATTGTTGATCAGATTCAGCAATACCTGTTTTAACTGCTCTTCATCTGCCATAATAGAATATTCACCTTCTTTGCCGATGGAATATTCGCATTTAACTCCCTGACAATTACGGGAGTTTGTATATAATTTTTCCACATTACTGAGGAAATTGCTTAAATCTATTTCCTGCAGAATAACCTGCCTGGGCTTAGCAAAATTCAGCATATCTTTGGTGATATTGTTGATCCTATCGACTTCGGAGATCACGTTACGGGCTACATCTTTCATTTCCTGATCATCAACAACCGACTCTAATAATTGCACCGAACTGCGGATAGAGGTTAACGGATTTCTGATTTCGTGTGCCAAAGAAGAGGACATTCTGCCGATCATGGCCATCTTTTTTTGTTGGTAACTCGAATCCTTTTGCTGTAATTCTCTGTCAAACCGGGCTGTTTCTGTATAGGACAGGGCCGTCAGTTGGAAGAGGGACTGTAGAAAGAGTTTCTGACTCTCCTGCAGTGGTTTGCCTTTGATGATTGCCAGCAAAGGAATATTATTCCTCAGAAGCATAGGGAAAATGTATCTGGGTTCAAGATCCCCAAATAGTTTTAGATCCATTTTTGTATATTCAAGGATTCCGCCGGTGAATTCCAGATATTTCTGATTCTTATTTAACCAGGACACAATTTTGGAATCGACTGGAATAATTATATTTTTTTCTTCAAGAACATAATTATCTTCAATTCTGGGCAAAATATAGATTTCGTGTTCCGGAAGTATTTCTTTCAATTTACCTTCAGTCAGACTAAGTATCATCTTTTTGTCGATCAGCAAAGCATAGGAATTGATTAATTCCCCCATAACCGCCAGATCAAAAGCCTTTTTAGTTTTGAACAATGATCTCCAACTCAAAATATAGCCTCCTAACAACCAACAAAATCTCTCTCAACCCTATCCTAAATCCTTTCCCTTGAAAAGGGCAAGGACTTGCTTGAAAAGCTTTGCTTTTCATTTTTGCACAAATTTCCACCAGCAGAATACATCACCTACCTTCACCCCCTTCCCTTAACAAAAGGGAAGGGACGGGGATGGGTTGTCTTTTTCTCTCACTAACAACTAGTTAGAAATCTTTCCTTCCATATAGTCAAGATAAATTTTCTGCAGGTCTTCATATTCCAATTCTTTGGCGGTTTTGGTCATTACCAGCAGACCGTCTTTCATGATCCCTACTTTATCAGCCATTTCTTTAGCCCGGAAGATATCATGAGTGGACATGAGTATAGCTTTTCCTTTGTTCTTCAGATCCATAAGGAGATTCTGAAAATCAAAAGCAGCTTTGGGATCGAGACCTGAGAAAGGTTCATCCATGATGATTAAATCAGCGTCTTTGATAATAGCTATAGCTATACCTGCTTTTTGCCGCATACCTTTGGAATAGGTATCAGTGTGTTTATGAATAAAATCATCCTGGAGACCAATATCTCTGAGGATGTTTTCCAGTTCAGCTTTAGTGTGTTTTTTCCCGGCAAGTTTAGCAAAGAAAGCGAGATTCTGATAGCCCGTGAAGTTATCATAGAGCATCACATTTTCGGATAAGTAGGCAATTTTTTTTCTGGCCGGCAAAGGATCTTTGAGAGCATTGATTCCATCAATGTAGAATTCACCGGATGTTGGTTCAATAAAGCCACAGAGTAAATTGATCGTTGTTGATTTCCCGGCTCCATTAGCACCTAAAAGTATGTACATCTCACCTTTTTCCAGATTCATGGTTAAATTGTCCAATGCTAATTTCCCATCCTCATACCTTTTACTCAAATTCTTTATCTTTAACATTTTTCCTCCTTATATTTCTCTTCTTTTTATCACTATTTCTTATAATCCTCATTTTCCCGTTCTCCTCTCTCATTAATAATTAATAATTAATAATTAATAATTGATAATTGTTTGACTCATCGTACATCAAAATGGATTATTTTGAAATAAGCCATAATCCAGATTATCACATTCAACAGGATCAGCATCAGCAGATAGGGAAGCATATTCCGGAATTTTTTACCAGGAGTTTGGGTTTGATAGTCCAGCATGATTAATCTCTCAGGATTAGCAAAAGGCCGCATGGAAAATGGTGTAACATTTAGATGGGCAACAGCGGCTGCATCCCCTTCTGCATCACGATAAAAGAAATGCAGACTGAGAGGATCTGTTTTATCCTGATTAATTAATTCTTGTTTGACTTCAGCAAATCTTTGTTTAAATTGTTTCATACTATTCTTAAAATGATAATAGCCCAGATCGATCAGAATATCGGTCATATTCTCCATCAAACCAATTGGCGATATTGATGAGATTGTTTGGATCAATTCCACCTGTTTATTAAAATCTTCATTCTGTAAATTGTACAGTTTGCTTCTTGCTTCAGAAGATGCATAGAAGCCTTTTACTCTGAGTCCGTTCGTTAGGTTACCGTTACTATCAACAAAATTGTATCCTCCGGGATTTACGCCCTTCGCTTCCCAATAGGAATATACTTTGCGATAGGCATCGTTCATTTCCTTGGCATATTCTGCTTGTGATTTTACAGGTTTAAGCTTTTTAACGAGGATATTTGCTCCTTGAGGTATGATGATAATGAATAATAACCAGACTGTCATCGTGATAATGATATTGTTGCGATAGTTTTTTCCCATTGATATGAGGATCCCCAAAATGATGAAGAAACTGAAATAGGGAATGTATAGAATTAAGTAGAACAGATTAATTACTATTAAGGACAAACTAAAACTGCTGGTCAAAACCATGGTTAGAATTGTCGAAATCACAAATCCGGGCAAAATTGCTAACAACATGATAATCAGAATACTCAGGAATTTACTGAACATCACGCTAAATCTGGTGATTCCTTCTACGACAGTCAGTCTGAAAGTTCCGTTCAATTTCTCTCTGGAGATCACGTCATAGCTGATCAGGAGTGCCATGAGACTTCCCAGAATACCGAAGATAAATGCCCAATTAATCTCAAAGAATCCCATGGAAGGTGTGTTAATATCATATTTGTAGGGATTGAAATGAACTAATCCTGTCATCAAACCATTGGGAAAACCAGGTTTTTCGGTAATATGAGGGTATTTATAGATATTTTCCAAAAGGTACAAATTGCCTCTTCTTAATAAGTGTTGCATACTGGTGTTGCTTCCTGTTACATCTGCCTTACAAGAGCTGATTGTTGCCTGCAGATTTTTTTGATTTGCTTGATGCTTGTCGGCTCCAATAAAGCTGCTCATAACGAAAAGAATAAACAGGATCAGGAGTAAAACCTGAAACTTGAAATCTTTAAGTAAAAGGGTGATATCTTTTATTACCATAGTTTTAAGCATATTATCCTACCTTATATCATATTTCTTGATTAAATTCAAATCCCAAAGGAAAAACCCCAGGATAAACACGACAGAGTACAAAAAATATAGCCAGGTGTTGGAGAACATTTGACCGGGTGTAATAGGACTATATTCATATTTAGGCAGAACAGGCATTTTAAACTTAAACGGGTACTTCTCAAAGACACGCTCAATCTCCGGAATAGGGGTGGCCCAAAGATTATCGTTGGTATAAATATATGATGTATCGACTACAGCAAAAAAAGCTCTGCTAAGCAACCAATTATCTTTTACACCCTGAGAAATAACTTTATCCCGCAGATTTGCTCCGGCATTAAGAAATTGATGGTATTCTTTTTTAGAACAACCGCTGATATTCTCTGCTATGCCCATAAAACAGGTACGCGGATTGTAAAACTGATATAATTGGCTTAGCTCTTTGTTCCGGTCTTCAGCCTGATCTCTCTTGATATATAACTGATCAGACTTTTTGATCAAGGGAAAAACATCTTTATAATAAAATTTGTTATAATTGACATGGGTCCTTTCCACCTCAAGAATTGAAAATACGATTATCTGATTAAAATCACCATTACCATTCCACATCATATGTCCCATATTATCAAAATTGTATTTTTGGGTTAATCTGCCCTTTTCTCTGGTGATATCATTAGCGATTATTTCTCTTTCTTTGGAAATACTTTGCAATTCTCTCGGACTAATGAACAGTTTATTTGTGATTTGAGTCATAACCAAAGGCAGGATCATTAATAAACCTATCCAGCAGAAAAGAGCAAACACCAATGATTTTCCGGGATTCCTGGTTAGTAAAGAAGTCCAAACTCCCAAGAGAATGAAACACAAGGAAAAGATGATAACACCAATTAAGTAGATTACCCACTGGAAAAGAAAACTAAATGTGATCAATGAGGGAAAGACAATTATTAAGATAATCAGACTTAGAAAATAGGGAATTAAAAAAACTAAACCTACAAACATGAGTGTGCCTGCTATCTTTTTCAAAAGAAAATGACTCCTCTTTAACTCAAAAGTCATTAAGAGTCTCAGTGTCCCGCTTCTCTTTTCTCCATTCACGCTATCAAAAGTGTTCAATAAAATAAATAAAGATAAAAAGAAGACAATCAAAGTCGTAATATCTAGTTTTATCGTATCTCTGAACAACCTTACTGCTGCCGAATTTCCTTCTGTAGTATAGTAAAGTTCATCAAAAATAACATTATCAATCAAATGACCCATCCTGACAAATCTGCCTTCATGATATACAGAGAATAAAACCGGAGGAAATATAGCTCTGGTGCGAATAAAACTGTAAGCACCTGTAGCTTTTTCCTGCTCCTGAAACATCTGCTGGTCTGCAATGTAAGCTTGTCTCTGTTGTTTAAAATCATCAACTCTGATCCAAAATACCAAAATAAACATCACAACAAATACCAGAAGCGACCATACTACTCTGTTACTTTTTAATAAAGATCGAACTTCATGTTTTAACAATTCTTTTAACATCTTCACCTCTTTTTCTCACTAATAACTAATAACTAACTACTAATAACTAACAACTATTTCCTCATCTTACATCAATATGAATGATTTTAAAATATGCTATGATCCAAATGATAGCATTCAAGAGGATCAATGATAATAAATAGGGGAGAATGGCTTTAAACTTTTTGCCTGCACTTGGTGTTTGATAATCCAGCATGAGTAATCTTTCAGAATTGGAGTAAGGGCTCATTGAAAATGGACTTTTATTAAGATGATGAGCTGCACTTTCATCTTCCTCTGCCATGCTATAGAATAAATGCATACTCTTAGGATCTTTCTTGTCCTGGTTTATAATATCCTCTTTGACTTCTGCAAACCTTTGCTTAAATTGTTTCATGCTGTTACTGAAGTGGTAATATCCAATATCTATCAGAATATCTGTAATATTGTCCATTAACTCCATCGGAGATATTGAAGAGATCGTTTGGGTTAATTCTATCTGCCTGTTAAAATCTTCATTTTGTGCGTTGTACTCTTTACTTCTGGCTTCGTTGGATTCATAAAAAGCTCTGGCTCGTAATCCGTTTTCTAAGTGACCATTTCCATCAACTGAGTTAAATCCTCCCGGAATTTCTGCTTTAGATTTCCAATACTGGTAAACTTTGTCAAAAGCTATGCTCATCTCCTGATCATATTTTGCTTGGGATTTGACCGGTTTAATTTTCTTCACCAGAATATTGGCTCCTTGAGGTATAATAATAATGAATAACAGCCACACGGTCATTGTGATAATGATATTATTACGGTAATTTTTGCCCATGGAAATCAGGATTCCCAGAATAATAAAGAAGCAAAAATATGGAATGTAGAGTAAAAAATAGCAAATATTGATTAAAACAATGGAAAGGTTGAAACTGTGTGTTAAAGCCACAGTCAAAAATGTTGACACCACAAACCCCGGTATAATTGCCAGTATCATGATTAAAAGAATGCTGAGGAACTTACTGATCAATACCTGGAATCTGGTTACTCCCTCAACAACGGTCAATCTGAATGTCCCATGGAGTTTTTCTTGGGAAATAACATCATAACTTATTAACAGGCACATCAAACTGCCGAGAATACCGAAAATAAATGACCAGTTAGTTTTCATAAAACCTTTTCCAGGCAGATTTATATCATATTTGAAAGGCTGAAAATTAACAACTGAGGTAGTTAAACCATTCGGAAATCCCGGTCTTTCTGTTATGTATGGCAATTTGTAGATGTCTTCTATAAAAATCAAATTTCCTTGATAAAGCAAATGTTGCAAACTGGTGTTAGCATTAGTTATCCATTCCTGGCTTTCTTTAATGGAATTCTGCAAATTCTCCTGATTGTCATTCATCCTATTCGAGCCGATGAAGCTACTTATTACAAAAAGAATAAACATTATCAGCAGTAAAACTTGAAACTTGAAATCTTTAAGTAATAAAATCAAATCTTTTATTAATACTATTTTTAACATAATGCCTACCTTATATCGTATTTTTTAACAAGATTTAAGTCCCAAAGGAAAAATCCTATGATGAAGATTAAAGAAAAGCAAAAGTATATGTATGAGTTTTTTGCCATTTGACTCAAGGTAATTTGTTTGTATTCGTACTTCGGTAAATTGGGCATGCTGAAAACAAATTTGTGCTGATTAAGAATAGCTAAACCTTCTTGCATGGAATTGGCTTTCAAGAGGAGTGAACGGTCGAATAATGTATCTGCTTTGGCAAAAAACAATCTACTGTGCAACCAGTTATCTTTTATCCCCAGGGAAATAATTTTGTCTCTTAAATCTGTTCCGTCACTTAAAAATTGATAGTAATCTTTATTAGAACAACCACTGAGATTCTCGGCTATATCAGTAAAAATTGTACTAGGATTATAAAATTGCAGCATTCTGTTCAACTCATTTTTCCTATTACTACCCTGTTCTCTTTTGATGTAAAGATCATCTGTTTTTTTGACCAAGGGGAATATGTTCTCAAAGTAATACTTATTATAATTCACATGTGCTCTTTCAGTCTCAAGAGTAGATAATATGCTGGTAGAATTAAATGCTCCTGATCCCCACCAAAAATAATGCCCCATCTCCTGGAGATTGTATTTTTGATTTAAGATCTTGTATTGTTGGGAAATTTGCTCAGAGATCATACTCCTCTCTTTTTGATACACTGACCAGTTTGTTTTATTGATAAATAACTGTGCAGTAAGCAAAGACATAACCAAAGGAAGAATCATCAGCAAACCGATCCAGCAAAATAAAGCATAGACCAGTGACTTACCCGGACTCTTTGTAAGTAATGAGGTCCAAACTCCCAAAAGTATAAAACAAAGAGAAAACACGAGAA
This sequence comes from uncultured Candidatus Cloacimonadota bacterium, assembly GCA_964419225.1. GTDB lineage: Bacteria > Cloacimonadota > Cloacimonadia > Cloacimonadales > CAYQPF01 > CAYQPF01. The sequence goes on from CAYQPF010000096.1 coordinate 14,237, forward strand.
CTCCTGCTAAATACAAAATCCATTGCAGCATAAAACTCAGGGTTATCAGTGAAGGAAAGGCAATTATGAGTATTATGAGACTCATAAAATATGGTACGAAGAAAACTAAGCCTACAAACATTAATGTGCCTGCAATTTTTTTTAAAAGATAATGACTACGCTTAAGTTCAAAGGTCATGAGAAGCTTTAGTGTTCCACTTCTCTTTTCGCCATTTACACTATCAAAAGTGTTTAACAAAATGAAAAGTGACAGGAAGAATACGATCAGAGTGGTGATATCCAATTTGATTGTATCCCTGAATAATCTCACTGCAGCTGAATTTCCCTGGGTCGTATAGTAAAGTTCTTCAAAAAAAGGATTATCGATTAAATGACCCCTTCTAACGAAATCACCTTCATGATATATGGAAAATAAAACCGGAGGAAAGATTGCTCTTGTATGAATGAAACTATAATTCTCTGCTGCTTTTTCCTGTTCTTGAAACATTTGCTGATCAGCTATATAAGCCTGTCTCTGCTGTTTGAAATCATCAACTCTGATCCAAAATACCAAAATAAACATCACAACAAATACCAGAAGCGACCATACAACCCTGTTGCTTTTTAATAATGATTGGACTTCATGCTTCAATAACTCTTTAAACATCTTCACCTCTCTCTTTCTCCCTCACTAACAACTAATAACTGTTTTAGTTTTTTGCAATTCTGATCATCCCGTAAATCAATCCGCCCACAAAGGCTAATGCCAATACGATTGCCAAAATTATCAGCCAAATATTTCCTTTTTCCTGAATCTCCAGTTTGATCTGTTGCTCCGGAGTCTGAACAGGTTTATCCACGTTCTTGCCATTGATCTTCAACTTCACATCGTAAATTCCGGTATTTGTATTATCCGAGGGAATAATAATCAGTTTGATTTTGATCTTCTGTTTGGGTTCAATTTTGCCTATTTGTGCCGGTACAATCTTGTATTCCCAATTGGAAGGTAAATTCAAATCATATGTTATATTAGTAATAGGTTTGATTCCTTTATTCTCCAAAAGGACAGGGAAAATTTCCAATTGTTTGCCTTTATCCAACTGAAAATAAAGATTCTGCAGATTAACTACCAATTCCGCTTTCCCTGAAGGTGTGATTTGCAGATCAGTTGACCCGGCAACTTCATTAGTTTTGCTTTTTAAGTTCAAAGTGAAAGGTAAAGCTTTGTCTAATTGCAGATTGGTGCCGGTTTTTTCAGGAATAGATACATACAGAATATAATCCTGTCTGGCCTGACTTGTCGAGAATACCAGATCAGATACGGTTACATTATTAGTTGCGTTCACTATCGACCAGGTAAAGCCGGAAGGAAGATTCAGTACTTCCGGAACCAGATTTTGCCGTCCGTCTCCAAAATATTCCATCCCCAAACGAAAAGCTGCGGTCTCTCCGCTTTGCACATCTTGAGCATATAAATCAGGTGTGATGGTTATTGTATTAGTAGTTCCTTTTCTTTTCAGAAGGATCTTCTTTTCTGTGATCTGATCTCCATAATTAACAGAGACAATAACAGCTTCAACATCTTTTAGTAATGAAAAACTTATCTTTTTTTGTGCTCCCAATTTCAGACTGTTGATATGGTATTCATAAGGTTGAGAGATGATATTTCTTTGCTCATCCTGCAGAGAAACATAAAGGTTGTACATAGTATCCGGATGAAGATTACTATTCTTGCCGATCTCGTCGATAGCACTCTGCTCCAGAGCATAATTCCCACCGGAGGTATTGGATAAGGTCAATTCTACATAAGTCTGACCATCCTCCTTCTGGGTCTTAAAGGCTGAGACGACTGAAATGTAGGGTTTGTCATAAATTACAGAGAGCATGTATTGATCAAAGTTCAGTTTATCATTCTGGTATTGCAGTTCATATTGCTGGTATTCATTTTGAGAGAGGAATTTCTTCTCATATAACTGCTTAGCATTCCTGAGTTCCTTTTCGGATTGTTCCAACCTGAGTTTCGCTTTCTGTACTGCCAGAATTTTGAACCGTTCATCATTGGGATTGTACTCTTGATAAGTCACGCCATACATCACGCTAATTGTTAATATAATTAATGCTACTAAATTAAATTTCATTTATCACCATACCATCTTTTTCTTTTATATATATACATGCTTTGTGCCAAAGTGTTATGATAATGATAGTAAGATGTAAAAGATTATAATTAAAGGATATGCGTTGTTGATTGGTATTCAGTACTCAGAATAAAAATGACAAAATTGTAAGTTGATGCACAAAAATGTAGGGGCAAATAACTGCTTTTTTGTAACTACTCAGGTATTTTTTCGAGAGTAACCACAAATTGTCACAAATGAGAAATCAAACAACTCATCCCCCCGACCCCCTTCCCTTGCAAAGGGAAGGGGGAGTTAGCTGGGAGGTATGATTAATAATATGACTTTGAATTTAATAATGAGTTACATGGCACTACTTAATTAGCAAACATTTCTTTGTGACTTGGTTCCCCGGGGTATTTACTTTAATAAAGTAAATCCCATTAGGCATATTCTTGCCGGTCCAGTTGAATTTACCTATACTGGTGCTTCCTTCTGATACTTTCTCACCTTTAATGTTGTAGATGGAAATTTGAGCTTTAGCATCAGATTTTATGCTTATTTCTGTTCCTGTTTGAGAGGTGAATGGGTTCGGATAAACAGACACTTCCAAGGGGTTGGGGGTTGTTATATCATTGGAATTATGATTATATTCATCATATTCACGGAATGCTTTTGAGGAGTTTACCCAGACACCGTTTGTCCAGTTTTGATCAAGAAGTACTGTTTTATTCTCGTGTGCATCATAAGTGAAGGAAGACAAATATGCAGGCGTCCAGGCATCCGTAACCCAGTTCGAAGTAAGTTGGGTTGTGTTTAAGTTATTTTCATAAGTATAATCCATTTTACTGGCATTAAGCCATTCTGAGTTGAAGTAATACTGACTTACAGTGCCGGTCAAAACGGATTCTGTATCATAATTGTAATTAGTCTTATAGGAATCAACCCAGGCGTTATTAGTCCAATTCTGGTTTAATAACTGAACAACCAGGGATTCATTATTAAAAGTATAAGCTGTTTTATAGGCATTTACCCAAACATTATTTGTATATTGTTGATTGACGATTTCACTGATCATTTCATCAATATAGGAATACGTGGTTTTTGAGGAGTAATACCAATTGGTATCCCAACCGGAAATAATGATATGATCAAGCTGCTCATTTTCATTATAAAAATATTCATACTTATTGGCGTTAATCCAAACTCCTTCGGATAAATAGGTGAAAATCATTTCCGACATAAGGCCTTCATCATTATATGTATAGACTTGATTTGAGGTGAAAGTCCAGGCTCCCGTGTACCAATTGTAGCCTTTTATTTGGGAAATATTAGAACCGGAAGAATAGTAGTATTCTGTTTTAGCAACGTTAGTGAAGACATCGGTGTACCATTGTTGTAGTACCTGATTATTAATCCGGTACGCTCTGTCGATAAGGGTGGCCGGGACATGGTATTTGGCGGGGTTGGCCAGAACAGCTTCCAGTAAATAGGGGTCTGGATACATTTGCTTCAGCTGCTCGTAGGTGGCAGTTAAGGGCAAAATCATGGTGATTAGTAAAATAAACATAATAATAGTTCTCATTTTCTCCTCCTGATTAAACATTTGCCAGATTGTAGTAAGTGGTTATGAATTGTCAATAACTAAATCTGGAGACGCTGGTGATCAGTGGGCAGTGTGCAGTAGGCAGGGGGCAGTGGAGAGAAAATAACTCACCCCCGGCCCTTCTCTTGCGAATAGAGGGGAGTGAAAGGAGCATTAGCTATTGATGAACACCAAGGGAGGAAAGGGTTATCAGTTGGCCGAGTGCAGTTGGCAGGGGAGATAGTTAAAAAAGATAAACCCGCAGGCAAGTACTTAGGAGAGAGTAGTCAGGTGTCAGGTGTCAGATGTCATTAACTTAAGAAGAAATAAGGTAAAAAATACTATTTAACCACCCCGTCAGGGATTAGCATCCAGCAATATTTTGCTGCCACCCCTCCGAGATGGAGGGGAATTTAGGACGAGAAAGCATATGACAACGACATTGGGCAGCGTGCAGTTGGCAGAGGAGATAGTTAAAAAAGATAAACCCGCAGGCAAGTACTTAGGAGAGAGTAGTCAGGTGTCAGGTGTCAGATGTCATTAACTTAAGAAGAAATAAGGTAAAAAATACTATTTAACCACCCCGTCAGGGATTAGCATCCAGCAATATTTTGCTGCCACCCCTCCGAGATGGAGGGGAATTTGAGAAAGGAACGCTTAAGTTAATGACATTGGTCAGGTGTCAGGTGCCAGTAGAGATTAAGGATGAGAGAGAAAAGGAGAGAATAAATCTATTATAGGCAGTTTAAGAGCCATATATTTTAAGTCTGAGTAAAATAAGGGTAGATTTGAGTTTTGAAATAATCAAAGAGGGGTTTTCATACCGGATTCATTCATAATAGTCTCATAATATGAACGAAGGTTACCATAAATTTTGTAAACCTTTGAAACAAAGAATCCATTCACTATTCACAATTTTCCATTCTTTTCTTGCCAAAGAGGCGAATCTAATAAAGATTGATTATGGTAAAATATTGTATTTTGTATTTGTTTTTTGCTTGAGGAGGAAAAATGAAATGGTTGATTTTAATCATATTTCTCTTTAACATCAATCTTACCGCTACAGTACTCACAGTCAAACTTGATGGGACAGGAGATTATACACTGATTCAGGCAGCAATCAATAACACGAGCAATGGCGATACTGTTTTAGTGTATCCGGGAACATATCAGGAAAATATCAATTTTAACGGACACAGTATTGTATTAGCCAGTTTAGCTATGACCACAAGTGATAACACATACATTAGTCAAA
>CAYQPF010000097.1:0-19116 GCA_964419225.1 uncultured Candidatus Cloacimonadota bacterium
CTCCGAAGTCGCTGACGACAGATTTACAGTCTGTTCCCTTTGGCCGCTCGGGAACCTCTCCACTTATCATTTTTTTATAATGGAGCCGATGAAGGGAATCGAACCCCCAACCTAATGATTACAAATCATTTGCTCTACCGTTGAGCTACATCGGCTGATTAACAGCTTGTCGTATCACGAAATTAAATTTCGCTTGCGCTGTCAAGCACTTTTTTTTCTCACTCTATATGCTTCTCAAATAGCACTTAGTTATGTCAAAAAACTGGATTAACGATTTCCTGTCAACTTAAAATTAACTATTTCTCCCGTTTTGTGCGAAATAATCCCACAAATATCCGTAAACTCTTACTCTGTGCTAAAAACAATCCTGCCAATACCACTACCATCCCCACAATTTTTTCTATACTGAACCCTTCTCCCAGGACAAAATATGATGTAACTGCCGTTATGATCGGGATTAAATTCGTAAAAACATTCGTTCTGTTAACTCCTATTCTCTGGATTACAACCGTAAAAAGCAAAAACGCTACAGTTGAAGCGAAAACAGATAAACAAATGATAGTCCAGACTAATCTAAAATCAGGTACAATGGTATGGAATTTACTCAGATCATAGAATAAAAAGAAAGGCAGAAAATAAATCATTCCCAATAAATTCTGGGTGCGTACCACAAACAAAGCCGAGTATTTATGTGCGACCTTTTTCAAAACAACAGCGTAATTTGTCCCGCCCAGTACTGCTACAAACATCAAAAGCACACCTTTGAGAGAAGCTTGTATATTCCAGTCATCTAAAATGATCAAAGATACTCCGATAAAGGAGATAACTATACCTACCAAACTGAGTAAAGATACTTTTTCTTTTAACCAGAAGTAGGAAAACACCGGGGTAAGTAAAGGTATTGTCGATATAATCAAGGAAGCCAAAGTAGCAGATACATAAAGCATCCCGAAACTCTCACCCATGAAATAACAGAAAGGTTCAAAAAGTGCCAGCAGGATAAACCAAACCAGGTCACCTTTCTGCAATTTTTCCTTTTTACAAAAGTGCAGGACTACAGATAATAAGGCGGTAGATATTGATAATCTGAGTAAAAGCAGAGTAAAGGGAGTTAAATACTCGTATGCTATCTTTACCCAGACAAAGGAAAACCCCCAGAAAGACATTGCTATGAAAGCCAATAAATACGTGAACCAAAGTTTATTTAACACTCTACATCCTAATTTTTCTTACATCCTTTTTTAAGAGAGCAAAATTGTCAATTGAAGGTTAGGTGTTTGTCGGACTGGGAATAATCGACGTCTCGTCGATTGGTAACTGCTAAAATATAAAATGGCAATATTTGTGCAGACGAGACGTCTGCAATTCCTGTAGAACAATACTTCTCAGAACACAGACTTTCACTGACTGTCAAAGACAGGAGAAAGTTATCAGGTGTCAGGTATCAGGGGTCAGTGGGAAGGAGATAGTAACTCCATCCTCTTATCCTTCCTTGTGAAGGGAAGGATGTATGGAATCCGACTCTCTCAGGAGATTGAGCAGCTTGCCCAATTAAAGCGTCTGGTCAAATTCGTATTGTAGGGGCAGCCTCCCACGGCTGCCCTTCGAAAATCAAACTGGGAATAATCGACGTCCTCGTCGATTCAAAAGGAACACAAAGGAAATAAAGACTTGTATTAATCAGTTTTACCCGGGTTTTGCATATTTGTAGGGAGTGTCAAAAAATAGTTTAGGGAAAGGATCGTCTTCGATAAGTGAGAATGATTTTTTCATTGAGATGATTCTGGCAGTGAGTTTATAACCATTTTTGACAGGAAGCAGGTATCCAATTTTGATAAAATCAGCCACAGATAAATGTCCAAACAACAGAGCATACATATTATATGATGTATCTTCCTGCTTTGAAATCAGGTAATACTTCTCAATTTTATGGATAATTTTCAGGAAGATCCCGTAGGAATTGAGATGTTTCCGACGAAGATCGGGATATTCTGTCTTGTATTGTTTGGCATAAACAGATAAATCATGTTTGAAACGAAGCGGCAGACTATGCCAAATGGCGAGAGTCATTTTTTCCATACTGATGATTTTAGTATTTTGAGGCAAAGTAGGTATGGGAATATATTTTCTGCCCAGACAAAGGTCTCTTTGCCTGAAATAACAGAAGATGATACCGTCTTTCTTCCCACCTTTGGGGAAAGATGACTGGCCATTCTCGAAAAATACCTTCATAATACCCTCAATTATCTCATTCTCACTAGGATAACTGCTTTGAAATCCTAAAGTTGCAGAAATATTTGAAAATTGTTGTTTGATCTAAATATATTTCGGATTCCTTCTCTTGTCTGTGTTAGTCAGTGATAGTCCTTGCTAGTCTTTGATCCAGAAGCTACTCAATCCTAAATCTCTAATCAATTCTTCTCTACCTCCTGCCGACTGCACTCTGCCCCTTGGTAGTCCTCATCTCCCTTGGTGTTCAAGTTAGAATAAGCGATGTCTCATTGGTTCAAAAGGCAGTAATGAGTCTGCTCTAAAAACCCTAAGCTAAAATTATCAAATCAAATTTCTGCCTTCTTTTTTACACTCTTTTGTATTTTGAAGCTCTAAAAACCACATATTCCGATCCCTTTTTGTGCTTTTTGTGTCTTTTGTGGCTAATGCACTTTTTTGCAGTGGACTCATGATTTATTTTCAATATGTTAATTTTCTGCAATTAAAGAAAAAAAAATTAATATTGTATGCTTAGTAAAAGTAAGGACACTTTGAGGCGTTAAAGACCGTTCAAAAAGCTAAAAAAAATAACGAAACAATCTCTCAACGATAGCAGTCCAATTTCATAAATGAAATTCAGCGAAATTTGAAAATGAAATTGAAAGCAGTTCCAGCTATCGGACATTATTTGCAAAACATTGTGTTATAAGAATTAACACAGAACTTATCATAGCACAAGAACAACTCCAAGCATTGGCATCTGTCCTGCAATCTAATGACAAAGATAATAATAATAACCCTTGTTCAACAAGGGAGGAGAAGTGATGAAGAGAATAATTTTAGCTCTGCTACTATGTCTGACAGCAATCGGACTTTTTTCACAGAACATGGGAAACTACAACTTTACCACAAACATGACAGGATCGCTGGCGTTGGATATCAATGGTAATGATCTCAATATGAGCAGCGGGACGACGACCTTGATCAATGCGTACAGCTATACGGATGACGCATACTCATCAGTTTATAATATTGGGTTTACGGCATATTTTTTAGGTAGTACTTACACGCAATTCAGTGTCAATTCTAATGGACAAATGAAGTTGGGAGCAACATCAATAGGTTATTATGCTTATACAACTCCTTCTAATAATGAAACTTTTTTAGTACCCTTAACTGGAGATAATGCACTCGTTTCAGGCGGTAAAGTTATATCAAAACTGTTTAATAATACTCCCAACAGGGTACTTGTTGTAGAATGGAATGGGTTTAGAATACCTTCTGGAAATGTAGCAGAGACTGGAACATACTGTAGGTTTCAGGCAAGGATTTATGAGTCTGGTGTCATAGAATATGTCTATGGAACAATGTATAATATGGTTATTAGTGCACAAAACCGCAGTATTGGATTAAGTTACGGATATGGAGTTGGTAATATTGGCACAGTAACTAATCTGACGACCAGTCCTACATTTGTTAGCACTGGTCAGAGCTTTACTGTAACAAGTTTTCCTTCAGGTATTGTACCAAATATGAGCAGTACAGAAGATGGGTCAAGGAGAGTATTCAGATTCACCCCCCAACAGAATATTCCCAATTCTCCGACAGACATAACATTTAGCTCTGTTGGTACGACTAGCATGACAGTTAATTGGGTAGATAATTCTGATAATGAGACTTATTACAGAATAACCCATGCCACAAATGCAGATTTTACTCAGAATATTACTACAAAAACAGTTTCTTCAACCACAATATCAAGTACAGGAAGTGCTTATAATGCATCTCTGACAGTTAGTGCTAATACCACATATTATGTCAGAATCAGTGCAGTCAACGAAGCTAATCCGGAATCTGCTTATTTAATAGGATCGCAATTAACAGCAAGCAGTACTTTGTATGGAGTTAAGGCAATTCCAGGCGATTATGCGTCCTTAACGGCAGCATTTAATGCTATTAATACTCAAGGACTGGGTGGTGATATAAACTTAGTGCTGCAATCCAATTATACCGGAGCTGGTGAAACTTATCCTTTAAGAGGGCCTTTGTCTTCTGTAACAGAGAATGGATATTTTGTAAAAATTTATCCTGCAGTATCAGGTTTAATGATCACATCCACTAATACAACTGCAACGTTTGAATTGAAGAACACAGCCAATCTGATTCTTGATGGAAGGGTTGGGGGTACAGGCGATGTTGCAGATCTAATCATTGATAATACTGCAAATACTACCAGCATTCCAACCATCAAATTGATAGATGATTCACATCATAATACATTTACATATTGTTTAATCAGGAAATCTTTCCCTGCTTGTTCCTATGCAGCTGTGATGATATACAATACTACTTTAGTAAATGGGAATGACTTTAATACAATATCTTATTGTAAAATTGGATCCAGTAATTTTAATAAGTATGGAATTATTTCCTATGGAACCGAAAATAAAGAAAACAGTGGGAATGTAATAACTCATAATGAAATCTTTAATTTTAATCCCAACAGCTCATCCGGAGAAGGTCAATATGCCGGGGGTGTATATGCTAACTCATATACAAGAGACTGGACAATAACGCATAACAGTTTTTATCAAACAGTACCTTACAGTTTGAATTCTTATTCTTTAGGTTCTAATACCGTAGTAATATACATATCCGGAGGTTCCGGCAACAGTGTGGTTACAGATAATTACATAGGTGGATCAGAGGCAATGTGCGGAGGTTCAGCTTGGGAAGTAACAGGAAATGCTGTAAATGCAATGTTTAAAGGGATATATATATGGGGATCAACCGGTGCTACAGGATTAGTGGAGAATAATGTAATTGCAAACATTAAGTGGAAGTCTAACACAGGAAATGGACCAAATTATCCTGCTTTCCTGGGAATTGGTAATAATACTAATACCAGTCTTGGGCAATTTGATTTTATCGGCAACATCATTGGTTCTGCCAGTACACCAGGATCAATACAGATTACTTCTGAAAATGTGACAAATCCGGCCTGGGTTACAGGATTGTTAATCAATAAATCAACATCAATAATCAGAGATAATGTTATTAGCGGGATTACAACAATTGGTAATACTACTTCCAATCCAAGCTCATTTTGTGGTATGTATTTTTTTAATAATCCTGGTTCGTACAATGTTTATAACAATACTATAGGTAGTTCTATTCTGGAAAATAGCATAAATATCTCAAATGCATATACAGGAACAGTAGTCCAGCAAGCTTTGGGTATTGATTTGTACTATTCGGGGAATACAAATATTTATAATAATACTATAGCGAATATCAATAATAACTACGCTCCTGCAGCAGCTTCGACAGCAAATATTGTTGTAGGCATTAGAAGTGGTACCTCATCTTACATGCTCAATACTTATGGTAATAAGATTTTTAATTTAACAACCGGAGCAAATGCGACTGGGACAGGAACCAATGCTTCAGTAGCTGGCATTGTTAACCCTAGTACATATGCAACACCTAATATTTACAGAAATTCTATCTACTCACTAACTAATACTAATTCATCGGGTGATGTAAAGGTAGTGGGCATTGCTATGGGAGCAAGCTCCAATACTCCATCAATTTCCAAAAACCTGATTCACAGTCTTCAAATCAATTCCAGTAGTGTAAACTCAGCAATTGCAGGAATTATGGGAGAAAACACGACAAATATTTTCAATAATATGATCAGATTAGGTTACATGTATGACGGTACTTCTTTAAACAGTTCAGGTGCGATTTACGGAATTTATGAGGGTACAGGATCATGTCACAATAATTATAATTCAGTTTATATTGGGGGAACCCAATCAGTTGAATCTAATACAGTGTCTTATGCTCTTTACAATACAGCCACTGCAACCAGATATTATTATAATAATATCTTTATGAACACAAGATCAAATGCTACATCAGGCGGTAAACACTATGCAATAAGGCTGGGAGGAACCACCTATGGCATGAGCTCTTTAAACAGCAATAAAAATATTCTTTTAGCGACAGGAAATGGTGGCTATACAGGATACTTCAATTCTTCTGACTGTCAAACAATATCAGACTGGAGAATTGCCACAGGTAAAGATGCAAATTCTATTGGGATAAATCCAGGGTTCATTAATCCTGATGGTAATGGTAGTGAATTCAATTTACATATCAATCCTGCTCAGAGTTCTCCCTGTGAAGGATATGGAACTACACCCAGTTATGCATCAATCACTGATGACTTTGACGGCGAATCAAGAGCCAGCCTGACTCCTATTGACATAGGTGCTGATGCAGGTAATTTCACAACTCAGGATTTGGCAGGTCCAACTATCAGATATACTGCATTAGCTAATTGTTATCTGGCAGGAGCCAGAATACTGACAGCTACCATTACTGATGCTTCCGGTGTACCAACTTCCGGCAATGGCTTGCCTGTATTATATTGGAAAAGAAATAGCGAGACCTTTACAGCAGTTCAAGGTATCAGCCTGGGCAGTGACCAGTATAGTTTTACATTTGGTGCTTCAGTCGTTCAAGGTGAAACAGTTTCATATTTTGTAGCAGCACAAGATAACTCAGCAAATACTAATGTTTCAATTTATCCTTCAGCTGGATCATTTAATTTATATGCTAATTCACCCGGGTGTACAACAACCCCTACATCTCCCTCAACCTATGTATTTGCAGAATCGTTTTCCGGCACTTATTATGTAGGAAGTGGACAACCTTATACAAGTTTATCATCTTCCGGGGGATTGTTTTCAGCTATAAATAGCAGTGTATTAACAGGAAATGTGGAAGTATTAATCACATCTGATGTTAATGAAACAGGAGTTTATGCCTTAAATCAGTGGACAGATGTTAGGAAGAATGAATTTACGATAACAATCAAACCTGCAACAGCATCAATAAAAACATTATCAGGAAGTAATTCTAATGGGTTAATCAGATTTAATGGAGCTGATGGTGTGACAATCGACGGTAATTTTAATGGAACCGGTGAATATCTAAAGTTTATCTATACCAATACAGCTAAACCTGCATTAGACTTAACAGCCGGAGCTTGTTCCAACGTATTTAAGAACTGCATATTTGAGGGCACAAACAACACTACAGGAGTGATCAATTTGGAAACTGTAAGTACAATTGGAAACAATAATAATATTTTTGACAATTGTACAATCCGAGAAGTAAGCGAAACATCAAGCCGCTCTATGTATGGCTTTTATTCTCAAGGAAGCCCCTCGGTTAGCAATTCAGGGAATATCATCAGAAATTGCAAAGTCTTCAATTTTAAGGTTAGCGGCATATTTTTAGATGCTACAGGGAATGAGTCCTGGACAATTCAAAACAATGAACTATATCAAACGGTCGAATATTCCGCTACAATCTATGGTCTCAATTTAAATTCTAAGGGTACAAATAATATTAGTGGTAACAAAATACATGATATTAAGGGTGGAGCAGGTAATGTATATTCCATAAATATTGACAATCTTGAGAATGCGTCTTTTTCTAATAATTATATTTATAATATGCATACTACCGGAGTTTGTTATGGTATTTGTTTTAGCGGAGCATCTTCTACTGCAAGCACATATACCTTTACAAATAACAAAATCGTCTTAACTAATACAAACATACAAACAATAGCATTTTATGATATAAGCAGTTTAGCTCATAGTGTTAATCTGTATTATAACACTTTCTATACAGGTGGAACTAACACAAACAATAACTGGGTATATTTACGGAATAATGGCAGTACCACCAACTGCAATCTAAAAAACAATATTTTCATGAATTGTACAACAAATAATTCTTTTGGACATTATGCTGTTGGTGATCATACAATTGGTGCAGGGCAGTTAAATCTGTTTAGCAATTATTATGTAGGTATTAACACAAGTCCGGATCTTTATATGGACAAATCTGCTACATCAGTTCCGGCTGCAATTTCTCTTGATTCCTGGAAAACACAATTAAGTGATCAACTCTCCATTGGAACCAGAAGTAACCTAATCAATGCAACAGGTTTGTTCAATAATTTGACAAATGATTTTACCGTCTCAACTATCCACAATGATTATCTCAATCTTCCGGAATTTATGAATAAAGCATCTGTTATAACCGAAGTAACTACCGATTACTCCGGAATTGCAAGAGATGGATCAACTCCTGATATTGGAGCTGATGAATTTGGAACAATTCAAACTAATTTAAATGAAACAGGTACTTTGCCCACAGGAACATTTGAAGATATTATAGTAAATGGCGATAATGCTGTGTGTGAATTAGTCGGAGCGACAACGGTCACTGGTGACTTAAATATCATTAATGGTACTGTCGAAATAGGTAATAATGTACTCACACTGGCTGGACAATTGATTGGATCAAATCTGGCAGGTGACATAAACTCAGTCCTTAATATTATCGGATCTGAAACAGCACTAAATTTGCCTGAGATCACCTTAAATCAATTACAGATTAGCAGACCTGCAGGAGTATCGCTGAGTGGGAATATTAGTCTTTCAAATTTAGTCGTAAATTCAGGTACTTTACATTTGAATAGCCACCAGGTTAATTTGAATAATGAGTATTTTGGGGTTAGTGGATCTGGGACTCTCAATGAAATCCAAGCTGAATATTTGGAAATTCAATCTTCACCCTCAGTAGCAGAAGCCTTCCAGAAAGTTTGGTCTTCAGCAGGAACTTCAACCGGAAACCTGACTTTAATCTTTTCCTATCCAGCTTCTGAATGCACATCCAGCAGTGTTTTCCTTTGGTATAAGGACAATCTTGAAAGTAAATGGAATCTGATTGGGCAAAGAAATACTACTTTAAATAATGGTACGATGTATGTATTGTTAGAAAATATTAGCTCGCTCAATGCTGAAAGTAAAGGAAACAAGTACTGGGCTATTTCGGAAGATTCCCAGACTTTACCAGTACAGATGTCTTCCTTCACTTCAATTGCTCTGAACAATAATATTGTTCAATTACAATGGATTACGGAGTCAGAAATTAATTTGTTTGGATATAATGTTTTTCGGAGTATAGTCAAAAATACTCAAACCATGGAACGTCAGAATTTCAGTTTAATCTCAATGAATGAGGCAGTATCAGAGGGAACACAAAATACATACCGTTATACTGACCCCTCACCAAAAGCTGATGGTGATTATTACTACTGGTTGGAAAGATGTGAGTTTGACGGAACAAGCACATTATTTGGACCACTTACTGTTAAAATAGCATCAAATCAGTCTTCAGAACCGGAAATACCGGTAGTAACCGAATTGAAGAATGCCTATCCGAATCCTTTCAATCCTTCAACCTACATAAACTATTCCCTTAAAGAAACCCAGAAGGTGTGCATCGAAATTTTTAATGTAAAGGGAGAAAAAGTACGAACACTCGTACATGAAAATCAGTCAGCAGGTCGTTACAGACTGGAGTGGAATGGAAAGGACAGTAAGAATAAAACCGTTGGAACCGGTGTTTATTTCTACAAAATGAAAACACCCCATTATACTTCAATTAAGAAAATGATGATGCTCAAATAGGACTAGCGTCCAACATATTTTGCAGATATATAGCTGGAGGAACTTGAAACATTCACTTCTCCTCCAGTTATATGATACTATTTTAAACAGGAACTACATGCATAGCGTTTGCTCCTGATCTTAGCTTATTAATAACTTTTCTGTAAGGACAAGGCCTACTTTTGTCCTTACAGACTATTCTCGTATTAGCAAATTTCATTGACATAATAATTATTATCCCATAATTATGCAATTATGAGGATAATATGAAAAATATATATACCAAATTTATTGAGTTTGATCAGTTTTCCGATGATAACCCTACTCGTTTCATGCAGAAGAATTTCCTTTTGGAAAAGGAAACAACTTGCTATCTGTATTACAAATACCGATCTGACTATAATAAAAACCGCAATCAGGAATTGATTACTCAAGTAGAAGATCTTATTCAAATATTACTAGAAAGTAAAGATTATTTCTTTACTGCTAAATCGTATTTACTTTTAAGTAAATTATGTTCCTTGCACAAGAGTAAAGATGCTTGGATTGATGCTCTTGAAAAAGCTCTCTACTACGCTCATTTATGTAGAAACTTTGATCTGATTGCCGAAATTACAGCCAATCTTGCTTATTTTCATTCAATAAGCTTCAATATCCTCGAATTTGACAAATGCAGAGACACTGTACTGTCATTGACTATGAAAAATGTTTTTGAATACACATATGTTGAATGCCTTTTTATCCTTGCTACTATAGATTTGCTTCAGAAAAAATCTGATAAAGCCATTGAACTCTTTACTGATATTTATCAGAGAAGTCTGAAAAATAACTTTATTTCTAAGCAGATAAACATTATAAATAACATTGGGTTAGTTCACATTAATTTAAATCATTTTCAAGAAGCAGAGGCATGTTTCAAAAGCCAGTTATTGTTGTGTAAGAAGCATAATCTTTTTGAAAATGAGTTCAATCTATTGTTTAATATTGGCTTAAGCTACAGATATCGGGATAAAGAGAAGCTCTCTATTCACTACTATGTTAAAGCTTTAGATGTCTTGACGAAAAATGATATCAATAATCCGGTGAATTATTATAATATCTTTAACAATCTGGGTAATGTTAGTCATTCTATGGGTAATAGCGAAAAAGCACTGGAGTTTCATCGTAAAGCTATTCACTTTGCCGAATTACTGGGAAACAAGACCCATCAAATGAGTAGCTTGGTCAATCAAGCTGATGTAGAAATAGATTTGCAAAGATATTTAGATGCTGAAATGCATTTGATGCAGGCAAAAAAATATTTTACAGAAACCGAAGATTGGGGAAAACTTAAAATAAATCTACAGGTTTTAGCTGATTTATTTGTTGAGCAAAAAGAGTACTTAAAAGCTATAGATGTCATGGAAGAACTTAATCAGGCTAATAACAAATATTTGATTGCTACACTCGAAAAAAGAACTATTCAGTTTGAAAAGAAAATATACGATTTGACAGAAAAAAATGCTAATTTATCTAAGAATATTTCTATTTCAAAGCATTCAATTCGAACTCGAATGCCTTTCATTGGCGATAGTCCAGCCATTCAGAATTTACTGTTTTTGACCAGGCAAGCTGCCGAAAATCCTAACACAAATGTTTTCATATATGGTGAATCAGGTACAGGTAAAGAAATTGTTGCTCATATGATTCATTTTTTAAGCAAAAGAAAAGACAAACCTCTAATTACAGTTAATGCGGCTTCGATATCAGCCAATATCTTTGAAAGTGAGTTTTTCGGACATATAAAAGGAGCTTTTACAGGTGCTATCAATGATAATGTCGGTTATTTCAAGTCCGCAGACAAAGGGACACTTTTTTTAGATGAGATTACAGAAATTTCCTATCAAACTCAATCCAAACTCTTAAGAGCTATTGAGACCAAAACTGTTTTGCCTGTCGGTTCTCAGAAAACAATAAATTTTGACTGTAGGATCATTGCCAGTACAAACTTGGATATTAACCAGCAAATACTAAACAATTTGTTCAGGCTTGATCTTTTTCATCGTCTGAATACTTTTGAAATTATTATTCCTCCTCTCAGAGAAAGATTAGAAGATATTCCTTTGTTGGTTGAACATTTCATTGCAATTTTTGCCAAAGAAACCAATCGCAGAGTACCTATTATTGAGTCCTCATTTTATGAGGAGTTTTGTATATATCGTTTTCCGGGGAATGTCAGAGAATTAAAAAACTTGGTTGAACGTCTCATCATAGTATGCCCTGATATGATTTGGACAAAAAAGACTATAGAACAGTATCTTCCTCATTTAAACTTTTCATCAAGAAAATCAGAACAAATTCAGGATGTCAAGAAATTGGAGAAACAAATTATTATTAATGCACTTCAAAAAAGTAATTGTGTTCAAAAAGATGCTGCTATGAATTTAAAAATGTCCGAAAGCACTTTGACCAGACGCATAAAAAAATATAGTATAAATGTGTCAGAACTATCCAAAAATATCCTCAAGTTGGATACAGAATAATACAAAAACCGCCAAATTATGTTCGAACAGAAAGACACAGGTGAAGAAAATGCTGCTTATGAAGTGACGTGTAACATGTGACGATAAAGGAGTGCAAAATGTTGCACCATTTTTGCAAAAGAGACACATTAGGAATGTATGGTTGCTTTGGAGCGTTTAAGACTGTTCACAACCGCTAAATTTGACAAAAACAAGGTATATTATACACAAAAATCATATTTTCAACTTTTTTCCTTGACGTATTGCATCGCTTTCAATTTAATTAACAATATTTTTTAGGAGATAATAATGATTGAAATCATCAGAGACAAATGTGTTGGGTGTGCTAAATGTCAAAAAGCATGTGCATATGATGCTATCAGCATCGTCGATAAAACAGCAGAAATAAATGCAGATAAGTGTATTATTTGCGGAGCGTGCGTCAGCAGTTGCCCGTTTGAGGCAATTTTCGTCAGGAAACACAGTCAGGAAACAATAGATAAAAAAGAATATAAAGGCGTTTGGGTTTTTGCAGAACAGCGTCACAATACAATTTCGCATGTGGTTTACGAATTATTAGGTAAAGGCAGAGATTTGGCTGATACTCTTGAGCAGGAATTAACTGCCGTGTTATTCGGGAATGAAGTCAAAGAATTATGTGAAGAACTGATTGCTTTCGGAGCAGATAAAGTTCTCGTCATCGATGATCCTGCTTTAAGTAACTTTATGGATCAACCCTATGCCGATGCTTTAACCGCTTTAGCCCAGAAGTATAAACCCGAAATTATTCTGGCAGGTGCCACTAATCTCGGCCGTTCTTTTATTCCCAGAGTAGCTGTAAACCTGAAAACAGGTCTTACTGCAGATTGTACAGGACTGGAAATCGACCCGGATACAGGTGATCTTTTACAGACCAGACCTGCTTTCGGCGGAAATATTATGGCAACCATCCTTACCCCCAATAATCGTCCACAATTGGCTACTGTCAGACATAAAGTCATGGAGCCTTTAAATAAAGATACAGCACGTTCTGGTGCTGTTGTTGAAGAACAATTCGACTTTGAAACCCGTGAGTATAATGCCCAATTCCTGGAAACTGTCAGGGATAAGGGCCAAACTATCAATATTACTGATGCCAACATCGTCGTGGCCGGAGGCAGAGGTTTAAAAGATGCCAAGAATTTCGCTATGGTGGAAGAATTAGCTCAGGCTGTTGGCGGTGCGATCGGTGCTTCCAGAGCTGCAGTTGATGCAGAATGGGTGGCTTATCCGCATCAGGTCGGACAAACCGGCAAAACTATTAAACCTAAAATTTATATTGCTGCAGGAATATCAGGTGCTATCCAGCATCTGGCGGGAATGCAGTCTGCTGATTATATTATTGCCATTAACAAAGATCCGGATGCACCTATTTTCAAAGTAGCAGATCTGGGTATTGTTGGTGACGTATTTGAGATTTTACCTAAGTTAACCAAAAAGTTTAAAGGATGAGATTTAAAAGTTCATTAGCTGTTTACTCGGCTGACAAGGTCAGACATAATGATCTTGTTGAACTTAATTTTCCCGGATCAACAGATAAAAGCATTGATTGGGATTGGAAAAATCTGATAGCTTATCCGCCTTTTGTAAATTCTCATGACCATTTGATCAGTAATTGGTTTCCCCGAGCCGGGGATAGTGGTCCTTATATCAATTCCCATATCTGGGTTGAAGATATGAGATTTTCTGAATCATTTCTGGAAAGAAATAAAGTCTGGAAGAATGATGGTACTTTTTCATTAACTTTAGATAAAGCTCCCTTGATTACGACAATGGGAGTCTATAAAAATATTTTCTCAGGTATAATTGCACTACAAGACCATGTATCCAATCAGATAGACAGCTATTATGATATGTTCCCCATTAATGTTATCAAAAACTTCAAACAATGTCATTCTATCACATTAGGTAACTGGTGGGGTGGTAAAACTGCGCGGGAAGAATGGCTTGATGCACATGGCAGAATGCCTTTCATTATTCACTTAGGTGAAGGTTTAGATGACATAACCCGTGGGGAATTCGGTATTCTTGAAGCTCAGGGTCTTTTACAACCTAATACGATTCTAATTCACGGCATCTGTTTAACTCATGAAGAACTTAAACGCTGTGCCCATTCAGGTACAACAATCTGTTGGTGCCCTTCTTCAAATGAATATCTGATCGGGCAAACCCTTGATGTGGAAAATTGTCTTGAACTGGGGATTAATGTTGTTTTAGGAACAGATTCTCCTATGTCCGGCAGTGTCAGTATGTTTGACGAAATCAGAGCCGGAAGAAGACTCAAACCTCATGTTCCAATGGATAAAGTTTTCCCGATGATCACGCAAAATGCCCAAAAAGCTCTTTTCTTGGACAAGACTTATGCAGGATTACCCGACATGAACAATTCTAATATCCTCCTGCTCAGCCGTAAAAAAGACGATCCTTTCCAGAATATCGAGTTTTGCGACACAGAAGATATCAAACTCGTCGTCTCAGCCGGAAAACCTATCTACGGTGATTTAAGATACCTGGAACTTTTCCCTGTGAATGAAGCAGATTACCATATATATAAATCAGGTGATAACGAAAGATTTGTCATTGGTCACCCGGAAAAACTGGTGGCTGAAATTGACAGTATTTTGGGTTATCATAAAGTTTTCCCTTATATTCCAATATCATGTTAAGTCTTTCAGAAATCTTCTACAGTATCCAGGGTGAATCCTCATTTAGCGGATATCCTTGTGTTTTTGTGCGACTGGCAGAATGTAATCTCCGTTGTAAATACTGTGATTCTAAATATAGCTATTCTCCTGAGTTCTACTTATCTGTCAAAGATGTTGTATCCCGTGTAAAAGGTTTTGATCCTGCCAATCTCGTAGAAATTACAGGTGGAGAACCCTTATTGCAGGACGAGATATATGAACTCTTTGCAGAACTAAAAAAGCTTAATTTCAAAATTCTCCTGGAAACCAACGGAACTATAGACTTAGCCCGAGTGCCGTCTTATGTCGTCAAAATTGTCGATGTCAAATGTCCGGGTAGTGGCGAACAGGGTAAGTTCTTCCTCAATAATTTGCAATTACTCAATAAACAGGATGAACTTAAATTTGTTCTGTCTGATTTGAATGATTATTTCTGGGCAAAAGACTTTATCAAGTCCCACAGAATTCAGGAAAGCAAAGTAGTCTTCTCCTGTGTACTGGACAAAATTAGCCCCGATGTTATTTGTGAAGAAATACTGCGGGACCGACTGGCCGTCAGGTTCCAGCTTCAATTGCATAAAGTCATCTGGAAAGGCGACCACAGAGGGAAGTAATCTTTTTTTATGGACTAAATGGACTATAGTGACAATATGGACTATATGGACTAAATATTTATTGACATTGTTTTAATTCTACCATAAAATATACTTTGAGGTATTATTATGGATAAGAATGGCTTAATTTGTACACATGGAGGATACAGAAAACTATTAAGTTTTCAGATTTCCCAATTGATTTATGATATTACTGTCCGCTTTTGTGCAAAGTATATTAATTACAAGAGTAGAACAATTGACCAAATGGTTCAAGCTGCCAGATCAGGAGTCCAAAACATTGCAGAAGGCTCACAAGCATCCGGTACTTCCAAAAGGACTGAATTAAAACTAACCAATGTGGCCAGAGCAAGTTTGGAAGAATTGAAACTTGATTATGAAGATTATTTAAGACAAAATAATTTGCAACAATGGGAACATGATAATCCCCTTAGAACCGAGATTACTAACAAAAGATTTCAGAAAGCAGATGATGTAGCAGAGTGGGTAAAGGAAACAAAATTGCGACACACAAAAGCTCTATTACAAGACAAATATTGTTTCAGTTACGACGAGATTACGGCAAATACTGTTCTTGTCTTATTAGGAGTTGCATCTTCCCTGCTTAACAAACAGATAAAGAGATTAGCTTCTGATTTCGAATCAAATGGAGGTTTTACGGAAAAATTGCGACAGGTTCGTGCAAAACACAAGACAAGCAAGTAATTCTCTCATATTCAGTCCATTCAGTCCCTATAGTCCATCATGTCAATATCGTCCATCACTACCAGATACCAATTTTCAAGCAAAAAAAAACGGCAGTTTCCTGCCGTTTTTTATCTTCTAAGATTTATTATTTTTTCTTAATATTTTCTTTTTTCTTTCTTGCCATATAAACTCTGGCATCAAGTACCAAAGCTGATGCAACGAAGATAGAAGAGAAAGTACCAAGGACAATACCGATCATAAAGGTAAGAGCAAAGTCACGAATAACAGATCCGCCGAAAAGCAATAAAGCCATATCGGTTAAGAATACTGTTAACACTGTGATCACTGTTCTGCTCAGAGTTTCATTAATACTTTTGTTGAAGATAACTGTATCACCTTCTTTACGGTAGATTTTCAGGTTTTCTCTGATTCTGTCAAAGACCACGATCGTGTCGTTGATTGAATAACCGGCGATAGTCAGCAAGGCTGCTAAAACAGTCATTCCGATTTGAACATGAGCGATCGACAAAATACCTACAGTAATGAAAAGGTCATGTGCCAGAGCAAAGGCTGCAGCAATACCCCAGGTAAATCTGAATCTTGCCCAAATATAGATGCCAATACCGGCTAAAGAAATTAAAATTGCCCATAAAGCATTGGTTCTTAAATCATCACCAGCTTTAGGACCTACTTCTTCTTGAGAACGGATCGATGTTTGTTCATTATAGTATTGAGGATAATCCTTCTTTACTATTTCAATAATTCTGTCACCCATTCTGCTTTTGCTGACTACAGGTTTTACAACTTCTTTCTGTAAAGTATCTTTTACAGCAGTGCTTTCACCTGCAGCTACAGCTTTCATTGTGTCTGCAACTACAGCAGCAGGAGTAGCAACCGGCGTTGCTTTTTCTGTATTTACTTTGTTAGTGACAGTTAAACCTTCACCTTTTGTATGGATCAGAAAATACTTTCTGCCTAGATCACCAGGTGCAGTAATTTCCTGAATTTCGGATTCTTCAATTCCATTGTTTTGCAGAGACAGTCTGATCTGATGCACTGTAAGTGCAGGTAATTGACTGTTAGCAGGTGGTGTTAAATCCAATTCCAAGGCCAAACCGCCGGTGAAATCAATACTGTATGTTAAGCCAAAGACGATCATGGAAATAATACTTGCAATTGCTAAGATAATCGAAACAACGTATGTATTCTTCCTGAAGCCCATAAAATTTACATTAGTGTCGTGAAACATTCTCATTATTCTGCCTCCTAAATGCTCAGACTTTTGCGAGTCTTATTAGTAATGAAGTTGTCAAATATCGCTCTGGACATAACGATGGCAGTAAACATGGAAGCCAAAATACCAATAGAAAGTGTTACTGCAAAACCTCTGATGGGTCCTGTTCCGAATTGATAAAGCACTAATGCTGTAATCAAGGTTGTCAAATTCGAGTCAATAATTGTAACCATCGCACGGGCAAAACCTGTATCAACGGCATTACGAATCGTTTTTCCATGTCTGATTTCTTCTCTGATTCTTTCAAAGATCAACACATTCGCATCAACTGCCATACCTACCGAGAGAATTAAACCTGCAATACCAGGCATGGTGAGGGTAGCTCTGAAGAATGTTAAAGCAGCTAAGACAAAACCAATGTTAATAATAAGCACACAGTCAGCAATAACACCGGAAAATCCGTAATAAATCATCATGAAAAGAATTACAGCAAGAGTACCAATTAAGCCGGCCATAATACCGGATTTGATACTGTCTGAACCCAATGTTGGACCAACTGTTCTTTCTTCCTGAATTGATACTGGAGCTGGAAGATTTCCTGCTTTCAGGACAATTACCAAGTCATGACATTCTTCCATAGTGAAACTACCGGTAATCTGAGCTTCTCCGCCTCTGATCTTATCTTGGATAGTCGGAGCAACATATACTGTACCATCAAGTACTACAGCAAGTTGTTTCTTGATATTCTGACCGGTTACTCTCTCAAATTTCTTTGCACCTTCTTTATTGAATTTTAACAACACATAAGGTTTGTTTGAGGATTTAAATTCTGAACCTGAACCAATCTTGGTTTGAGCATCATTAAGATACTCTCCTGTTAATTCAGCATTCTGATATAATAAATATAAAGGAATATCTTCCTTGGGCATAGCATCATTTTTCTTGCCTAATGCTAATTGAAAACCTGCAGGTAAATTATTAATAAAGTTTTGATCATTTAACAATTTCTCAACTGTGGCTTTATCTTCAACAGATACTGCCATTAAGGAGGATCCGCTACTGGTTAAATTTGTAAAAATCTGACCTGTATCATTGGTGCTGTCTGCTACAGTACTATCAGCTTTTGTCTTGATCAATGTTTCAGATTTAGGCTTACCCTTGGAATTATCAAATTCACTTAAGTAAGGATAACTTTTTAAATTAGCCTTCAAAAATAAATCCATTTTGTTCATAACCATCTTGCCTTCTTCAGGTGTGGCTACTAACTTAAATTCCAATAAAGCTGTCTTGCCAATCAATTCTTTGGCTCTGTTGAATTCCTTCAAACCAGGTAACTGAACAACGATCTTGTCTGTTCCTACTGTCTGTATCGATGGTTCGGCTACTCCAAACTGATCAACACGGTTTCTGATAACTTCTACTGCTGTCTTCAATGCTTCCTGCTTTTCAGCATTTTCTGTTAGCTTTGACTGATCAACATAAAGAATTATCTGCATACCACCCTGTAAGTCCAAACCAAGCTTCAATTTTTCTGATGTCCAAAAAGATGGAAGGTTTGGAACGAATAAGGGCATCAAGAAATAAATGGTGACTAAGATAAAGAGAACA
>CAYQPF010000098.1:0-18546 GCA_964419225.1 uncultured Candidatus Cloacimonadota bacterium
TCTGCCCCCACTTTCTCTGCCTTAAATTGGAAACTGCCTTTCTGATTGATTGTGACGGGATTATTCTCTTTGCTAATGATACTTTTGCCCAAAGACTCAATTACTCCACCTTAGAATGTATCGGTAAATCTGTTTATGATCTCGTTCCTCCTCATGTTGCCGAATATAGAAAACAATTTGTTCAGGAAGTGATTAAAACAAAACAACCTGTTACTTTTGAAGATCAAAGACTTGATCGCTGGATGTTCAATAGTATCTCTCCTGTTCTGGATGAATTCGGCAATGTCCAAAGACTCGCAGTATTTGGGATAGATCTAACAAATATAAAAGTTGCTACTGAAAAGAACAATCTTCTCGTCGAGATGCTTAATATCGCCCCAAATTCCATTGTAATTCATGATTTCACAGGAAAATTTCTTTATGTTAACCAAAAAACTTTGGAATTGCATGGTTACACTGAGGAAGAATTCATGAACTTGACCTTGCCACAACTGGTCTCTGAAGAAAGTACTCAACTCATTCAGGAAAAAATGGAACTACTTGAAAAGAATAATGAGGCATCCTTTGAAGTTATAAATAAAACTAAAAAAGGCAAACTTATTCCCTTGGAAGTTTACTCCAAAAAGGTTCTTTGGCATAATACCTGGGTTCTTTTAAGTGTTGCCTCTGATCTGACTGAAAGAATCCAAACAGCCAATGTACTTAAAGAAAACGAGATCCGCTTTCATAAACTGATTAACAACGCACCAATGACTATTTTGGGTATTCGAAATAAAAAATATGTCTATGCCAATCCTGCAAGTGCAAAACTCCTTGGTTATGATAAACCGGACGATGTCATTGGCCTGAATGTTATTGATTCTATTGCACCTGAGTTTCGTACGCTGATTCAACAGCGGATGAAAAATTTGCAAGTCATGGAATCCAATACTCCTATCAAATTACCTTTTATTAAGCCTGATGGAAGTGTAAACTGGTCACTTGCCAACTCTGCTATGAGCATGTTGGATGGGGAACCTACTATTATCGTCGTTGGACAAGATATTAATGAGATGAAGAAAAAAGAGGATGAGATCAAAGATTTACTACAGGAAAAAGAGTTGCTTCTCAAAGAAGTACATCACCGCATAAAGAACAATATGAATTCCATCGAAGCTCTGATTCACCTGCAATCTATCAATGTTAATCACCCTGAAGCTAAATCAGCCCTGGAAGAAACTAAATCACGCATTCACAGTATGCGGGTTCTCTATGACAGACTACAACAGTCCGGAAATGTAACTGAAATGTCTCTCCAGGATTATCTGACTACTCTTCTGCAGGAAGTTGTCCATTTCTTCCCTCACCAGACCCATGTTAGACTCGATTTAAATATTATGGATATTACTCTTAGTGCAAAAACTTTGGTCTCTCTTGGAATCATTATCAACGAAATGGCCACCAATTCTCTCAAATATGCTTTTCCGAGTCAGGCTAACGGCTTAATCACTCTGCAAGTAATCCACCAAAATGACTCACTGAAAATCAACTATGCTGACAATGGTATCGGCCTTCCGGAAAATATCAGCCTGGAAACTTCAACAGGATTAGGTCTGCAACTCATCAATATGCTGGTCTCTCAGTTAGAAGGGACTATGAAGATCGACAGCTCAAAAGGCACCCAATATTGCATGGAGTTTGATTTAACCCGGTGCTGATTTCACTGCCGACCTGTCTGACCAGTCCGAATCAATTTTTTCACTCTGACCTTGACAATTGTTATCTGATTATTCTACTAGAATATCCATTCAATTCATGAAATTTGTTTGGGATTCTTTTACTAAGGAATGTGAATATGAAATCAGGAGTGAAGAAA
Source organism: uncultured Candidatus Cloacimonadota bacterium (assembly GCA_964419225.1). Lineage (GTDB taxonomy): Bacteria > Cloacimonadota > Cloacimonadia > Cloacimonadales > CAYQPF01 > CAYQPF01. Next base: position 1,856 of record CAYQPF010000098.1, read on the forward strand.
ATTATGTATGTCACCCTTTCCCTAATTCTTTTATTGGGAGTTGCCCCCATTGCTTTTGTGAACCAGTCCAAATTCGGAAAGACTCCTAAAGGTGAACGCCTGGAGAAAATGCAAAAATCACCCAATTACACGAATAAGTCATTCCAAAACATACACCCCACTCCCACTCTAACTGAAGATTCTAACCATTTTGCCATGCTCACTGAGTTTATCCTGAATAAAAATAAGACCAGAAGAATACCCCAAAATCCAATTCCTGCAACCAAAACAGATCTTATTAACCTTGATCCTCAACAGGATGTTTTAGTCTGGTTCGGTCATTCTTCCTACTTTATGCAAATTGATGGTAAACGAATTCTCGTAGATCCCGTATTAAGTGGTAATGCCTCGCCTGTCTCTTTCACCACCAAAGCTTTCCCAGGAACTGATCTCTACTCGACTGATGATATTCCACCAATTGATTATCTGTTTATTACCCATGATCATTGGGATCATCTGGATTATGATACAATAATGAAACTTAAACCAAAAATCGGCAAGATTATCTGCGGTCTGGGTGTCGGTGCTCATTTTGCATACTGGGGCTTTCCTGAAGACAATATAATTGAGCGTGACTGGAAAGAGGAAGCTATTCTGGATAGTGGATTTACAACTTATTTTGTCCCGGCGAGACATTTTTCCGGCAGAGGCTTTAAACGTAATCAGTCACTCTGGACATCTTTTGTATTGCAAACACCTACTATGAAATTATTCTTAGGAGGTGATGGCGGTTATGACACGCATTTTGCAGAAGCAGGTAAAACTTTTGGAGATTTTGATCTGGCAATTCTGGAAAACGGGCAATATGATAAGAGTTGGCGGTATATTCATATGATGCCTGAAGAAGTACTCCAAGTAGCTAAAGATCTGCATGCCAAACGTATCTTCCCAATCCATTCAGCCAAGTTCTCTATCTCCAACCATCCCTGGTTTGAACCTCTTACAAGAATAGCCGAATTATGCAAAAAAAATAATTTTCCTATGCTTACACCCATCATAGGTCAAAAAGTATTTCTCAAAGATTCTGAACAACAATTCTCAGAATGGTGGAAAAATATAAAATAATATTTTTAAACTCCTTTATTCATTGACACTTTTTGCATAAATAGGTACTCTTGTAATGAATCTTGGAATTATTGAGAATTATTTTTTTGAGTTAATTGAAGACTTTAAGGAGGTTATAATGGATGAAGATTTATTACAAAAGGCATTATCACTGATGGACAGAGCTGATTTCGTTATGCTGGGAAACAATGATATAGGCGGTTATCCGTCGATGAAAGCCATGTTGAATATGGAACATGATGGGATTGATGTTGTCTGGTTCTCAACCAACACATCTTCTCACCGGGTGAAAATGTTCAAGAAAGATAATCGGGCCAGTATATACTATGTTGATCCACGTACTTATGAAGGCTTACTCCTCTTCGGCAGAATAGAAATCAAGCAAGACAAGCCCTCCAAAGAACGACTTTGGCGTAATGGTTTTGAGGTTTATTATCCCCTGGGTATTGATGAACCTGATTATACTGTCCTGAAATTCACAGCTGAACGTGGAAATTATTACTACCAATTGAAAATAACATCCTTTGATCTGCCAGGAAACGGCACCTTGGATACAAATCCCGAATATGAATAAACTGTTTAAAAGGCTGACTCAATGTCAGCCTTTTGTTTTTATAAATAGCTAATCCGTGTCTATCTGCGTCAGCCGTGTAAATCCGCGTTCTATTAAACGTCTCTTATGGACTGGTTAAGCGGTAACCAAATCGTAAACTTCGTCCCGACATTCTCTTCACTCGATACCTCTATGTTTCCATTATGCATAAGAACTATATGCTTCACAATAGAAAGACCCAACCCTGTACCGCCTGTCTTTCTCGCTCTGGATGAATCTATTACATAGAAGCGTTCAAACAAACGCGGGATATGTTCCTGAGAAATACCCAGTCCACTATCTTCAATTTCTAATCGTAAGTTCGTAATTTCCTTGATCAATCTTATGTAAATCACACCTTTTTCACTGTACTTCATGGCATTATCCATCAGATTGATGAACATTTGTTCGAGCTTGAACTCATCAGCCATTAAATTATTCTCAGGAAAATTGTTTTGGATCTCAAAAGAAAGATTCTTCTTTCTGGCTTTATCCTCAAAAAGTTTGATCACATTGCTCAAAAGTATATTGAAATCTATCTGTGTTACCTTCAAAGATTTGCTGTCTTCCAAACCTGATAAACTTAGCAGATCATTTACAATATTGATCAGTCGGTCTGTATTCCGGTTAATCACCTCTAAATAATGCACCTGATCCTTTGCACAATCTGCTTCCATTGTTTCTGCAAAGCCCTTGATAGCAGTTAAAGGTGTTCTTAATTCATGCGACACATTGATCACAAAATCCTTCTTGATCTTCTCTAACTCTTTCATCTTGCTGATGTCCTGAAGAATGAACACGAATTCCCGTGATGAAATGATGAAGTTGGCCGTACAAAGATAATATCGGCCATTGTATTCGATCTCATCCAGTAAATTAACTTTCCCGGTATTACAGGTTTTAACCAACTGCTGCAGCTCAGGATTTAGAATAACTTCCCAGAAATATTTACCCTCAGGTAAAAAGTAAGAGACCATATTCTTAAAACTCTGATTTGTTAAAACCAGTTTACCAGCCTCATTTATTACCCATAAAGGTTGGGGAATAGAATTGATAATTGTGACTAAAGCTTCCTTTTGCCGAAATGCTTTCTGGTAGTTCCTCTCAATTTTACTGCTCATCTGCATGAATTTCTCAATCACCAGACCTATTTCATCACTGTTATGAATAATCTCTTTGACTTCATAATCACCATCCAAAATCCCAATAATGGAATTCTTCAAATGATCTAAAGGTGTCAGCAAACGTTTGATTGCAACATGGATCAAATACGACAAACCAAATAAACTGGAAAGTAATATCAATAAATATGATACTGCCAAACGACTGTAAACCAGCTTATAAGCATGATAATCCAAATGCTTGCAGACTATTACAGATGTAATAATGGAAAATGATGCAAATATGATAACTAATGCCAATAAAACGGGAATGTATAACTGTTTAAACAATGTGTTCTTCATATTATTACTCGGTAGCCGTCTCCTCTTTTTTTATTTCTAATTTCTGATACTAATCTCAATCTCTGTCTCCTATCAAACTATTTACTACTATCTAACTACTACCCATTAACCATGAACTACTAACCACTTACCACTAACCCTTCACCCTATTTACTTCTGCCTGTGACTTCCTTAAATAATAAGGTTCCAAGGATGCCACAAAATCAAAATCATACTGGGGAAGATTATTCTTATCGATTAAACTCAATATTGTTGAAGCCAAAATAAAGTTCTGATGGAACAGTGCCTTGGTATAGTCAATATTCATTTCCTGCAAAAGATGTTCATACTTCAAAATCCCGTCACCTATGGCAATTACTGGCTTATCTATCTGAGCAAAGAAACTGGCCGGATCTGTACTCATCGCCGGCAAAACTATCTCTAACTGAGGTGTATATAAAACTGAATAGATTTCGTTCATCTTAGCATCAATGGCAGGCAGAATATATCTGTCGGTCCCATATACATTGGCAGCTAATACCTGAGTCGTATATAATGGAATCAGGGGAATTTTGTGAGCATAACAAAGTGCCTTAGCCGTAGCCAATCCGATTCTGATTCCGGTAAAAGATCCGGGTCCGTTGGTAATAGCAACAGCGTCCAAATCACTAATCTCAATTTTTGCCTGACGCAACCCATGTTCCAGCATAGGCATCAATCTTTCCGAATGCGTCACCTGAATATCTGTATAACCCATGAAACCAATTTTACCGTCTTTTTCTAAAGCTACACTCCCCGAAGTCGAAGAAGTATCGATAGCCAATATATTCATCCAATCTCCTAAAACTTAACAACTTCTCTTAAACCCTATCCTAAATCCTTTCCCTTAGTAAGGGCAAGGACTTGTTTGAAAAAGCTTTGCTTTTCCTTCTTGCACTAATAGCTACATGCAGATTAAACCACCAGCTTTCACTCCCTTCCCTTAATCAAAGGGAAGGGACGGGGATGGGTTGTCGAACCTTCTCAGGGCTGACGTGGGAGTCAGCCCCTACAAATCAATGATATCCTTCACTCCCCTCTCTTTGCAAGAGAGGGGCTGGGGGGTGAGTTATTCTCTACTGTCTCCTAACCACTAACCACTAACCACTAACCACTAATTATAAGCTTTTCAATCAGTCTGTTTCCGTCAAGTAAAGATTTCTTTACATACATGTGAAAGTAAAAACCCGCAAGCAAATAGTAAGCAGTAAGTAACCAATGCTTAGGATAGTATGCTGAGTTTATCTTTCGTTTCTCCCCTGATGCCTGACGACCGACGACTGACGCCTAAGTACTTGCCTGCGGGTTTTGCTAATTTTCTTATGATTTAATCCACTTTTAATAGGTCTATACCTGATATACCACATTCCCAGTCCGAGTTTCAATAAAACCAAGTTTTTCGTATAAACGCATGGCCGGCAAATTCGAGTAGTGTACACCTAAGTTGTATTTTTTTGATCTGGTAAAACTAAAGTAATTATTCATCAAATGAAAGCCCAATTGCTTACCTTGATATTCAGGCAATATACATACTGACCATAAGCTATGATCTTCAGTATCATTAATTCCCAGACATAGTCCTACAAGTTCACCCTTAACACGGCATGTACCTATACAGTGATTGGGAAGAGTAAGAAAATGCTCTAAAATATTCTCCCAATTCTCACCCACATATCCTTCTTCATAAGAATATGCAATTAAGTGCAATTTTAGCAATTCTTCGTATTCTAAATCTTCTAATTGAAACTGAACATCAGGAAGCATTACATTTTCCTGAAAATCAGAAATCTTGAGTTCCCAACCGGCAAACACATCAAAGGGTTCTTGTATTGCTCTCATGTGCCGGGGAATATCACCTTTGTAAAAATCATGAAATGTACAATATCTTATTTCTTCCTGAGAATAGATCTCCTTGATTTTATTAATAAACACATCAGGATTTATTTCCTTAGAATAAATCTCTGTGTGGATGATACAAAAAACCACTTTCGTATCAGGCATATATTTGAAATAAACAAACCCTGTTAAGTTTCCATTAAGTCTAAGCAAATGTAATTTAGGGGAAATCGAAAAAACTCTTATTGTCCTTTCCAACTGGTCTTCTGCAATGTGAAAATTTTGTAGTAATTCTTCAATATTATCCTCTGAACGGTCTTCTAAATATATAAATTCCATGATAGGCTCCTTGATTAGGATATGAGCAAAATATATTTTTATTGTTTATTTGTCAAGATATTTATACTATGTCAGCTAAGAAAAAGGGTGCAATTTCTTGCACCCTTTTATCAACTTCCCCTGGGAGATGACGCAGCTTGCGTCATTATATAAAAGAGCCTGGCAGGCTCTTCCCCTAAAGAAGAGGTCAAATATGCTCCACGCTAGTGGCTATTTCATGAGCAGCATTTTCCGGATTTGTTCTTTCCCATTGAGTTTAAGCTTATAAAAATAAACTCCGGATGAGACACTTTTATTACTTTCATTAACACCTTTCCAGGAGATTTGATGCTTACCGGTTTCCAAAGTTTTGTTAATCAGGGTTTTTACTCTTTGCCCTTTAATATTATAAATACTAAGCTCAACCGGACCGGGTTTTGCGACATTGAAGGAAATAGTTGTTTCGGGATTGAAAGGATTGGGATAATTGAACATTTCATATTCCGGTTTGGTTATCTCTTCATCAGTATTTCCGACAATCCCGTTTTGATTGAAAACATAAATTTGTTCACGTAGAGTTGTCCATTTATTCTGATTATTATCGATGATCATGTTCAGATTATGTTGCCCGGAATTGGCATTCCTGGAATATGTGTATGTTGTGAAAGACATTCCATCATAATAGACTAAGGCACTTTCAGTATCCAACCAAAGATTGTTCTGGTTATCTTTAGTTATTGATTTTACAGTATAAAGATAAGGAGGTAATGCAATTCCCTCAATAACATCGCCGGTGAAATGATATAGTTTTTCCTGATCCGCAAACCAGATATCACTCGCTGTTAAAGCACATACTGCTGTCACATAACCTATCACAGAGGGGTTACCACTTTGCCAATAAGTCCAGGTACCGTTATATCTGCACAGTTGATTCGGAAAATCTCCAAACCATAATTGATTCAGTTCATCAAAAACGAGTCTACTCGTTGGATTGATCTCACCTTCTAAAATTGGGATCCAGGCATTATTCTGATAATATGCGATTGAACCATTCACACAAGCCCAAACCCGATTTTGTCTGTCGCATACCAAATTATTGAAATTGATATAGGTCTGATTAGGAAGAAACACCTCGGGATATATTACCCAATTTTCGCCATCATAAGATAAGAGGACATCATTGTAGTTCTCATTGTAATAAGCAAACCAAAGCTTTCCATCAGAGTCAACTGTCATCCCGGATATTTTAGTAAAATCAATATTTGCATTCTGAGAATTATAATAAGTCCAGCTACCAGAGAAAGCAGCTATGCCTGTATCATATTTTACCCAAATTTTATTCTGTTGAGTATCATAACATATGTCTGTAAAAACAGAAGGATAATAAAAATTCCCGGGATGCAATAAGTTCCAACCCTCATTAATGCGGTAAAATCCTAACCAGGTAGTCGCAAATGTGCCCAAAGAATTCGTACTCATAACTGTAGTTGAATATAAAGTTTCCTCAAATACTCCTGTTTGAGGATCGAACATAACCAATCCGCTTTTATCACCTTCAACTAAAACTACTGAATCCATACATGTAACATTCGTTAAATATTGGAAAGTGTCATAATTATTGAATATGCCGTTTTTGAAACTGCACAAAGAATTAACCGAAGAAAACCATAAGGTGGAATCTGCACTTTGGGCAAAATGGTGAATAAAAGATTGCATCAACCATTCCGGATTTGTATAGGTTGTCCAAGTTCCCTCGCTATAATTGATCAATCCATGTTGACTCGTCCCCGCCCACAATTGATTCACATTGTCCACAAATACAGAAATAATCTCGTTTGTCGGTAAACCAGAATTCTGACTGTTATAAACACTCCAGTTCTGTTCCTGATTACTATACTTAATTATGCCCTGATTTGTTGTCGCTACCCAAACATTTCCACTCCCATCTGCTGCTAAATCTAATACATTATCACTCTGTAAAGGACTGTTAGCTGGTCCGATATCCACAAACTCAGTCCCGTCAAATTTTACTAAATTACCATACAAATCGTAATCTATCGTTTTTGTAAACCACTTATTACCGTATGTATCAACTACAAAATGTGATCCTGAGTATAAGTTGTTCCAGTTATATGCGTAATAAGTCACTCCGCCTGTAACTGGATTAAAGCTTGTTAAACCAAAATCTGAACCAAACCAAAGTGAATCTCCCTCTGCAGCGATTTCACTCTTAGGCTGTCCATAACTGAAATATTTCGTATTCTCTGCTCTTAAACATAATATTATAAAGAGCAAAGTAGTTACAACTATTAGCTTTCTCATTCTGCCTCCTTTGAATTTTTTTTATCTCATTTGACACTCACTTGAGTAATAAGAGTTTCTTTACACTTTCCCGATTACCAGATTTGATTCTCAGGAAATATACACCGCTACTCAAAACTGAATCTTTTCCATTAGTCCCGTTCCAGATAATACTATGCACACCTTTTTCCATTTTCTCGTTCAGCACAGTGTTTATCTTCTGCCCTTTGATGTTGTAAACTGATATTTCCACCTTGCTCGAAATCGGCAAAGAGAATGAAATCGTAGTTGAAGGATTAAACGGATTCGGATAATTAGTTAAATTGAAAGCTGGTCTTGGGTTTGAATCAGGAGAATTCTCAACAACTCCATTTTGATTATATATATACAATTGTTCTCTTAAAGCAATCCATTTATTTTGATTATTATCTATAATCATATTCTGCAAAAAATGACCATAGTTAGAGTCTGCTTCATAAGGATAAACGGTGAAAGAGATTCCATCAAAATAAAGTAGTTTTCCGTAAGTATCAATCCATAAATGATTCAGATTATCCCGGGTTATCATTTTTACATTACTGCTTAAATCGGGAAAACTAAAGCTGGTAAGAACGCCTCCGGACAGATGGTATAGTTTAACTTCATCAGCAAACCAGACATCATTATCATTCACTGCTGAAACTGCTGTAATATGACTCCACATGTTTGGATTATCCGTCTCCCATACTGTCAATTCTCCATTGTATCTGTATAACTTGTTATGATATCCGCCAAACCATAATTGATTCTGCTCATCAAACTCAAATCTGCTTGACTGGATGTCAAACCCACCATTTATTCCTATCCAGGTTTCATCTTCATAGTAAGCAACATGCCCGCTAATATTAGCCCAAATTTTATTTTGATGATCAATTCCCATACAATAAATACTGCATAAAGTATCAGGTGGAAGTACAGCTTCAGGATGAAAGTTCCAGGCATTCCCATCATAAGACAGAAGAATATCATTATTGTTTGTGTTCAAATATGTACACCAAACTATGCCATTAGGTGCAAGGATTGTATTTTTCACCCTTGTGAAGTCGATATTGGTATTCTGCTGCGTAAAGTAATTCCAGTGATAGTCATATTTTGCAATTCCATTTTCAAATCTTGTCCAGATCTCATTCTGAACCGGATCATAACAAAGGTCGTAAAAATTGGCAGGATAATAAAAATTCCCGGGATGTAACAAAATCCATCCATTCTCATACTTATAAAAACCCTGCCATACATTGATAAAAGCACCCAGACCAGTGTTGCTCATTTGCATGGCACTATATTCGAGATCATCTATCACTCCCGTTTCGGGATGAAATCTTCCCAAACTGCACTTCTCACATTGGACTAATACAACTGAATCTACACACATAATGCCATAGATCGGCTCAAAAATTTCATATATGATAAATTCACCATTCTTATATGAACATAATCCGTCCACACTTCCAATCCATAAAGTCGAATCTGCTGCCTCTGAAAAACAGGTTATATATAGACTTTCCAACCACTCGGGACTGTTATAATGTGTCCAACTGCTTCCATCATACTTTGTTAATCCCTGTTGAATCCCTCCAATCCACAATACATCAGCGTGGTCAACAAATATACTGAGAATTTCATCACTCGGTATGCCGGAATTTTGGGTATTGTAAACACTCCATATGTTGTTCTGTGAATTATATTTACATAAACCCTGATTACTCGTTGATACCCAGACATCACCATTTGATCCCGTTGCCAAATCTGTAACATTATTGCCCAAAATTGGACTGTTTGTAGTATCGCAATTCCAAAAAACTGTCCCATCATATCTGATCAAATTGTGCTCACCATACTCATTGCTGTAAGTAAACCACTTATTGCCCGCAACATCCACGATGAAATGCCCATAAGAATATTCCTTGGAAAAAGATGTACCTAAATACTCCGCTTCTCCACTTACCGGATTGAACTTCGTTAAGCCCAACTCTGAAGTAAACCAAAGAAAATCACCTTCTGATACGATCTCACTTCGTGGATCTCCATAACTGAAAATCATCTCTGTCTCACAATTCAAAGTAATAAATGTCATGAGCAAAGATAGTAAAATAAAATATCTGTTCATGTCTGCTCCTTAAGCCCAACTTATCCATCTGTCATCTACTGCACAAGTCGGGTTAAAATGTTGAAGTTAAACTTAAGACTTAATACCATTAGTAAAAATATCTACGCATCCTCTCAATCTGAGGGGTACTCACTTTCTTACTTTGCACAAACTATAAATACAACTATTTGATTTAAACTAATTTACATACATTTTTTGTTCCAATAATCGCGGGGTTTGAAATTAAATTTTCCGTGTTACCGATTATACAAATTAAGTAATAGTCAGAAGTCAAACACTACTTCATATTTGTGACTTTTGTGCTTTTTGTGACTAATAATCCAATGTAAATTTTGAGGTTACTTTTGTGTTATTGAAAAGTCAAAAGGCATAATTTCTTATGCCTTTGTTAGTTACGATTTCAAGATTTTTTAGTTACTTCTCAGGTTATGTCCAGTTGCCATGTTAAGAGGTGTTCCAAACGGTAACCAGTATATTTGTCGGAAACCATCTCTTGGAGATGACGCAGCTTGCGTCATCATTACAAAGAGCCTGAAAGCTCTTCTCCCAAGAAAAAATCCTTTTCCACACCCCTTTCTTCGTAAGAGAGTGAGTTATTGTTCACGTCTAAAACCTATTCTTCCTACTATTTGTGTTCATTTGTGGTTACTCTCGGAGAAGCACCTGAGTAGTTACCTTCTTTATGTTCACTTAAACATTTTTTCCCATCTCAAATGCCTTAGCCATAACCTCCGGTTTATTTTCTACTTCGTTCGGAGCAGCATTACCCATTGTATGCAGCATCCCTTTATAATCAAACCCTAAAAAGGAAAATGCTCCTGTAGTCAAATCGAAATATGGCTGTAACATCTCTTCTGTAGAACCACCATTCGTGACAAAAATACTCAACCCCGGCTTCTTGACTAAACGCGAGGTAAAATCAGGATTCAAAAAAGCAAAAAATCTGTCCATCATCAACTTTGTTTGTGCTGTCATTTGAAACATATAAACAGGAAAACCTATTGCTACATGATCAGCTTCCAAAATTTCCTTGTACAATGTCTGCATATCATCCTTCTGCACACATGAACCAGTCTTCATACACGCATAACATGCCTTACAACCATGAATATTCATTTCCTCCAGACTGTAAAATGCTGTTGCATGACCGCCTTCCTGAGCACCTTGCATAAACTTACCTAACAATCGGTCTGTGTTCCCTTCCTTTCTGGGACTACCTGAAATTGCTATTACTTTCATTCTTCCTCCTATTGTTCGTGTCCGAACATTTATTATAAATTTTTTTACCCTAAATTCCCTAACATTTTCTTCAACAACAAAGAAACTATCATCGTCTCTTCCTTGGAAAATCCTGACCAGATCCTATCATTAAGCCGTGTAGATATCTCTAAAAAGGCCTCACGAAAACCCTCTCCCTTAGTTGTTAACTCAACATAACTGCATCTTCCATCTTTCGGACAGGATACTCGTATTACATAGCCCTGCTTCTCAAGATAATCCACCATTCCGGTTATCGTGGATTTCGATCGGTTAAGCTTCTCCGGCAAATCCTTCATCTGTACATTACCTGAATTGAAATACAATACTCCCAAGATACTGCCATGGCATGGCTGCAAATCTGAAGCTCCTACCGCTTTGAGCTCCTGTGTGATAAAAGCATTAGCTTCCTCTCTGATCTTGGAGATCAGACTTAGTATCCCTTTTTCTTTATAATCAATCATAGATCCATTTAGTTCGGACGCGTACATTTGTCAAGATATATTTTCTTTCTCTAATTTGTTACTAATTTATTATACAATTCAAAAGCATTTTATTAATCATTATTAGTAGTTTGGAATAGAATATGCGTATTTAGCTTGTATTAATAATTAGAGGTTGAATATGTAAAATCATATTAGTGCTGACATTTTATTGTGAGTACTCTCTTCTCTTGGCTTATTTTCTGACTTTCGTGTAAAGACAGATGTTTTAAGCGATCAATTACACAAACAATGCCATGCAGCCAATCTCAGGAGGAATTATGAACAAAACCAAGGTTATCCTTTTTCTGCTTGTTTTGCTTAGTTTAGCTCTAATGCTGTCAGCAGAAGTCAGACAATTGGACTCTCGCAGTCTTTATCAGAATCAGGCTTCTATCATGCAAAACCGACAAACTTTTTTGAATGAACAATTCAACGGTCCTGACTTTCCCCCAACCGGATGGTCAATTGATGCACAGGAAAGCCACTGGACAATGGATGGATCTAATAATGCCGGTGGAACAGCTCCGGAAGCTCATTTCAATTATGCTCCTCAATTCGTAGGCTATTCCAGACTCATTACTCCCAACATAAATACCTTGGGACAGACTTCTTTAGTTCTCGAATTCAAGCACTTCGTGGACTGGTATGCCGTCCCCATGACCGTTGGTGTTGCCACCCGTTCCAATAACGGTGCCTGGAATGTTGTTTGGTCAGTAAATGCGACTGCTAATGTTTCTGGTACTGTTAACGTTACCGTTGAAAATGCTGACATTAATTCTGAAACAACTCAACTCTGTTTTTACTTTAGTGGTGATTCCTATAATATTGATGAATGGTATATTGATGATATCTTATTTTACTCTCCGGAAGCTCATGATTATAAACCTATGGAAATCTTAGCTGATATGCAATATACTGCAGGTGTACCCATGGTTCCTGCTGTTAAAGTAAAAAATAATGGTTTAACCGATGAAACTGGTGATGTTGTCTGCAAAATATTCCAGTTTGATCAGGAAGTGTACTCCCAGACTGTTCCTGCAACAATTGCAATTGGTCAAACTCAAGACGTTTCTTTCCCTGAATTTACCCCTGAATTAGACAACGAAATGTATAAGATTCTTGCCTACACTGCATTAGCTGGCGATTTAGACCATACCAATGATACTCTTTCTGTTATGTTTGACACTTATAATACTCCTAAACAAAAAGTCATCCTGGAAATTGGAACAGGTACCTGGTGCCAATACTGCCCGGGAGCAGCAATGGGTGCTGAAGATCTCATAGCTAACGGTAAGGAAGTAGGCGTAGTGGAATACCACAATGGTGATGCATATGTCACTCCTTCTGGCACAATCCGTATTGAAGAATATTACAATATTTCAGGATTCCCAACTGCGATTTTTGATGGCACAACCGCTTTAGTTGGCGGAGACCATTCCGTTAGTCTTTATCCTGATTATTTACCCATCTACGAAGAAAAATATGCTGTAAAAACTCCCTTCCTCATTGGTTTTACAGGCGAAGTAGTTAATGATATACTTAATGTTAATGTTTCTGTCAACCGCTTTGGCAGATTTTTAAATCCAAATATCGTTCTCCAGTTTGCCCTGACTGAATCAGATATCACTGTCAGCTGGCAGGGTCAAGATCATTTGGATTTCGTGGAAAGAGCTATGGCTCCTGATGCCTATGGAACTGCCCTTAACCTTATTGATACTGACTCACTTACTGTCAATCTGAGCATGCCTTTTAATCAAGCTTGGGACTTCGGCAATATGGAAATTGTTGCCTTTATCCAGGATCCATTATCAAAATTCATCTATAACGGGAACTCCGTCAAATTGAACGATCTTCAACCAATTTCAAATAGTGAAGTAGTTCTGGCAAAAAATAACCTTTCCCTGCATGCTAACTATCCTAACCCCTTCAACCCATCTACAACTATCAGCTTTGAACTCAGTAAGACTGAAAATGTTCAACTCGAAATCTATAACGTAAAAGGTCAGAAAGTTAAAACTTTAGTTAACGGCATGCAAACCCAGGGTCTGCATAATGTTGTTTGGAATGGCTTAGATGATTCAGGTAAAACGGCTGCCAGTGGTATGTACTTCTACCAGCTTTCCAATGCAAAAGAAACTATCTCTAAAAAAATGCTTTTAATCAAATGATTAGCATCAAGCACTAATAGATGGAGTATATGGTTCAGATATTATATAAGAGAATATGTTATTCTCAGATCTCTTGTCATATGATCTGAACTACAAATAGATACTAACGTCTATAATATTTAAAAAATGACCAGAGGGATTTGAAACAATCATTTCTCTCTGGTCATTATTATAATCTTTTGTTAAATCATTAATAACAAGCACTGCAGTATAATATCAGCAAAATATGCTACATGCTAATGTTACTTCATTAATAACAATTTCCGGACACTTTCCTGATTCCCGGTTTGCATCTTAAGAAAATAGACACCACTTGTTACGGTATTTCCAAGATCATTCTTACCATTCCAGGTAAGTTTATGATTTCCGGCACTAAGTTCACCGTTTAAAAGAGTGCTGACTTTTTGACCTCGCACATTGTAAATATCAACTTTAACTTTGCCTGATTTGACTATGCTCAGATCAATTGTTGTTGTCGGATTGAAAGGATTAGGATATACTTTATTAATTCCGGCTTTTGCTTCCGCGATCACAGTATTATCTTCATTACCAACCAGCACCCCAAAATAATCAAGGATTCTGGCCATTACATCGTTCCGGCTCTGAACATTGTTGATCGCTTCATAACCAAAAGCAAAATAAACAACTTTTGACGATTCGTTATGTGTAGAGGCAATTGCACCTGTTCCTAAATTATTACCATACTTAAAAATCGAGACTGAATTAGCACCATTTGGACTTATTTTGCTGGGGTACTCCTGATTATTAGCTCCATCACCACCTGCAATTTCAATACTCAAATTATCCATAATTGATCCGGCTTCTCCAGTCAAACTGGTATTATTCACATTATCAGAAAGGAAATTTGCATGCAGATAATTGTTGTAGAATTCAATATCATTATTATCACTTTGAGAATCACATAGATCCCAGCCAATATCCTGTCCGGTTATGAAAAGATTCTTTTCCCCTGAATCAAGATAACTACTGATATAAGCTCTGTCTGTGGCATCCAGAGAAGGGAAATTCCAACCCACAGACCATAACAATGTATTAAAAGTGGAGGCAACTTCCGTAGTCAATTTTGCATCAGCCAGATTCCAGATCGCACTGGATATATTCAAACTGTCACAGGAAGCCTTGATAAAATCTTCATAATTACTTTCATCGTCATCAACAATAATAACCCTGGTGCCTCTGCTGATAAAGGTAAAAGGCACAATTATGGGTTCTGTCATATTGGCAGATGTTATCTCAAAGTGGAACTTAACCATTCCTTCCACCGGAGATTCAAGCGATGCATGCAAAGTCTTTGTTGCACGGGAATTCATCTGAAAATCTGATGATCCTGGATAACAAAACTCATCATCACAGAAATTCAGGTTCACCCCTTCTCCCGGTACTTCATCCAATACTACCGATACATTAATTGTTTGGGATTGTCCCAAATTAAATATTGTAAACTCCGGACCTGTCAATAATGTATTTGCATCGTTGATAAATGTTCGGCTTTGATCTGTTGCCACTCTGATTTTATAGGCTGGCATAGCAATACTCGATGCTGCATTGAGTATCGTTTTATCCGGCTTCTGTACAAAAACATATGCCTGACAATTTGTAGCACTGGCTACCTGACTTATATCAAACGTTTGCTCTGCTGTATATTCATTACCCTGACCTGTAAGACTGAAATTCAACTGAATCACATCTCTGACTAAATGGGTAATTTCATTTGTGACATTGTTTTCAACTAACAAAAGATAAAGCGATACATTCTGCAAATTCTCATCCAACGACTTCATGGTAACTTTTGCAGTAACCAATCCTGTCGCAGCATCAAATGCCTGAATTTCCACTTTAATGGGTGATGCCCCAAAAACGTTTCCTGATACTATCGGTAAATACGATGATCCATTTTCAACATTAGCTCCACCACCGACAATGCTCTTTGTCCCATTAAATACAACTGTGGGAAAAGCAGTAACATCATAGAAAACAGCTCTGGCATCTGTTTCTTCTGTGGCATACTCACCACCACTAGATGAATTATAAAATCTGGCACTTAAAAACTCGGTGTGATCAAATTGTGAATGCATAAGATCCAGACCGGAATATGCATCAGGACAATAAGTACACCAGGTAGCCGTAAAATCTTCTGCTATTGTCGTCATCGGATAATAATCTACGACTCCGTACATAACACTTGAGAACAGTAAGACTGTTGCTAAAAGAAGTAAATTTCTCATCTTACCTCCTATTTTTTTATGATGTTAATAAAAATAACCCTTGATATATTGTCCACAATTTTGTAACAAATTTCCACTTGAAAAAAAAGGCAGACTTAACTGCCTGCCTTCTCGTAAAAATCTTTCAACTTTCAACTCTCAACTCTCAACTAATTAACGGGATCTCCCGTTAAAATATCAAATTTAGAATGGTAGCCCCCAACTTCAAGATCTCCTACTCCATTCCCAAATACTATATGAATCGTTCTTTCAATATGTCTTTCTGTATAATTGTCCCCATGAACAACTGTTACATCACCCACAAAAGTCCCATTAACTTCTCCTGATATCTTATTATGCAAATTGGCGATATTATGCCGTGGTCCCTGTACATCAGTAAAGTTCAGATTCAAGGTATGGCTCATTATCCTCTTTCCATTACGCGTGATCAAAGTATCCGTAGCTGCCTTCACAAATGTGCCATTTATAGTTACAGTTGTAAGATTGGCATGAGTAATTGTCCAGTCTCCGGTAAGTGTTTGTAGATTCTGGGAGAGTCTTCTGGTCTTATGTACCCCCTCCCCACTGATTATATCAAAATTTACTGTTCTGGCTGTATCATTATCAGTAATATAGTGTTTTTGAAAATCACCATTAATATTAAGATACTGCAATTTATAGACTTTAAGCATATGTGAATAAGGGACATGTCCAACAGTCCCCCTGGTTCTTTCGATTATTATATTCCACCATCCATTCAAAGAGTCATTTTTTCTCG
>CAYQPF010000099.1:0-18426 GCA_964419225.1 uncultured Candidatus Cloacimonadota bacterium
CCTGAATTGAATTATCCAAAGCAAGCTTTTGACATTCTTTTAAATCTGACTTCACTAACATTGGTGGACGATCAAATCTAACTCTTTTGGGAGTGAATCCAGGGATGAGCTCTGGAGCAGACCCCGTATAATGCCAATCTCCATCGAAATATGTAAACAAATCGTTTCCATAAGCGATCATACTGCTATCAGAATAGACACAAGGAGAAATTTTGTTGATGTACGTGATTCTTGTATTGTAAAAATTAATATTTTTCTTATTAATGTTAAAAGAACCTTCACATAAAAACATTCCTTTTATAATTACTGCGTTTACTTTTGTTGTGTCATATTTAACTGAAGAGAGAAATTCTGTGCATTTCTTTGCATCTGTCAATTCATAGTCATCAGAAGTCCAGAAAACATTATAGCTTCCCAAGATTCTTTTTGTTCCATAGACTTTGCTCATTTGATTCTGCCCAGTTTCAGTTTTGACAAAATTAATGTTTAACGGGTATTTTTCGCAAATAACTAAATCTGTATAGTTGCCGATATGCTGTGCTTCAAAAGTGTTCAAAATTCCTGCACTTACTTCATCTGTAATGATATTGGCAATACTTTTCATTTCGTTGATTACTGCTTCCTGTTGTTTTTGAAGTTCTTTTGTGTTTTCTGTTGAAAAAAGCAGATTTGAAGTTAGAATTGTTACTAAGAATAAAAGCTGAAATTTCTTAAACATCTGTTTCTCCATTTGTGAGTCAATCTAATTTAAAGTCCACAGGGAAAGCAACCCAGCAACTAACAGGTTTGCCTTTTCTTTGGGCAGGTTTGAATTTCCATTGTTTGACAGCAGTAACAGCAGCTTCATCTAAACCACCATGTCCGCTGTGAACCGATTTTCTTACTTCAACTTCACCGATATCGCCGTTATCAAGAATTTCAATCTCTAAGATTACCCGTCCTTGAAGACCATACTTCTTCGATATCTCAGGATATTGAGGTTGTATTGTTTTTAATCGAACAGGGGATACGTCAAAATCACCAGATTCTGCTTTCAAACTTATTGTATCAGGACTACAAAATTGAACTGACGCTCTCTTTTCACTTTTTTTATAATTGACTGATAAAGTCGTAATTACATCAACTGGTTGATCATTATGTAAGAACGGTGCGAATTTCCACTTTTTGATATTCGAGAGAGTATATTCATCAAGCCCGTCTTTCCCGCACATTAATGATTTAAGAATTTTACAATTTGCCACTGTACCATCTGCCATAATCTCTGTTGAAATCAAAACGGTTCCTTCAATTCCAACTTGCCTTAAATTATCAGGGTATTCCAGTCTGTTTGATTCCAGGATTATGGGATCTGTAAACTTCTTTGTATCATTTTCAGATGCAAATAAGCAATTGAAAGCTAAAGCTAAAAATAGGAAAATGAAGAAAATGTTTCTCAACATAATCAATACCTCATTTTTGATTTTAGGATATGCCTGAAATATCAAATTTAACAGAATTTCTATTTTTCCAAAGAAAAGTCCACTGGGAATGTAACCCAACAGGCAACTGGCTTACCTTTTCTTTTAGCAGGTTTATATTTCCACTGCTTTATCGCAGCAACAGCAGCTTCATCCAGACCGTCAGGACCACTTTGCAGAGATTTTTTGACTTCAACTGCTCCTACTTTTCCACTTGCAAGCACTTCAACTACAAGAATTACCTGACCTTGAATACTTAATCGCTTAGAAGCTATCGGATAATCAGGATTAACAAATTTAATTGGAGCAGGAGCTTCATCATAAACTACAAATTTGGGGGTAGTACCAGATTCCTCAGACTCAACCTCCTCATCTAAATCAACGAACTGAATTTTCGCTTTACTATCCTGCAACTTGTAGGTGACTGACAATGTTGCCTGACTAGAGGTTGGATCCTCTCCATAATAGGCCGGAATAAACTTCCACTTTTTAATATTCTGAACCGTGTATTCGAGTAACTCATCATTTCCCTTGAAAGAAGATTTACGAACTTGGCATTTCGCTACAGTACTATCCGGATTAATCGTAAGATCCAGTAAAAGTGTGCCTTCAGCATCCTGTAACTTTAGATTTTCGGGATACTCAAGACTGTTGGATGCCGGCAACAATGGCTCGGTCATCGTTTCTGTGGTGTTCATAAGTTCAGAAAGATAACTCATGGCTGTGCCAAAATATTGCCATTTTCCGGATTTATAATAATAGACTTCATTACCATATGCTATTGCACTTCTCTCTGAAAAAATGCAAGGAGATGTTAAATCACTGTATGTGATTACTGTTTTAAGGAATTTGATTGGCTTTTTGTTGATACTAAATGTGCCTTCACAAGTAAAATGTCCATTCAAAATAACTGCACATACTTTTGTGGTGTCTGAATTTACAGAAGATTTCAACTCAGGAATTTGTTTAATATCTTCTATCTTGTATCCGCCATCAGACCAAAAAACATCATAGTCCCCTGATAATCGCCGTGATTCATATTTAACTGAGAAAAAGAGTGGACCATCCTGAGTATTCACGAAATTTATCATTAAAGGGTATTTCTTGGATACAAACAAGTCAGTGTAATTCTCAATTTGGTTATTCTTAAACATATATAAGACTCTTGCTTTTACCCTATCTGCTAAGATGTTGGCAATGTTTTGCACTTCCTGAATTTGTTCAGTTTTTTGCTCATTGTTGATATCAGATCCGGACAGAAAGGATTGTGCTACGAAAAGAATCAGAAAAAGCATAGAAATATATTTTATCATACTCTGTAACCTCATTTTTTGGGTTAGATAAACTTTTCCAGTAAAATTGTCAATATATTACTAACCTATATCACCAACATCTCTAAATATCTCCATTTGATATATTCTGTGAGTTAATGCAAAGTGTTCAATTTATAACACTATGATAAATAGTAAGATATGCGACGATGTGTTTGTGGCATGTGAAATGCAACGGATTTGCTAAAGAGAAATGTGAAGAAATAAACTTAAAACTTGTTAATGATTGGGAAAAACCCCAAAGTAATAAAAAAAGGATTTGACAAGAATGGCGTGTTTCAAAATATAGAACAGTGTTCTAAATAATGGAACATGTAATAAGGAGGTTTACTGATGGGGAAAAAAGAGAAAACACAAGCTTTTCACAGAAGAGAAATCCTTTATGCTGCTTATGCTCTTTATGAAGAAAATGATGTCAATAATGTTACCATGCGGGAGGTACAAAAAAAATCTGAATATCCAATGGCGACAATATATAACTATTTTCGCAGCAAGGAGGAATTGTTTTTTGAATTAAGCACATCAATTATGGAAGCCAAAGGTGTGTGGCTATTTGAGCTTATTGATAAAGAACCCAATAGTATAAAGAAGTTATTCAAGTATTTTTATGCTAATTTTGAATACTTAAAAAAATATCCTGTAGAACTTAAGATGATGATTCAATATCAGGCTTTTAAAGGGAAAATGGATAATATTTCCGAGGAATTTGTTCAGGAGCAAAATAACAGAAGAAGAAAAATGCATCGGACTATAAGTAATATATATATTACGGGAATGAAGGACGGTAGTTTTCGAGAAGATTTGAACATCGAACACATTCATGATCTTGTTCTAATTTCACTTAGACAAGCTATGCATCGTATAATCATCATGAAGGATGTTGATGATGATTTTTTTTGGGAGCTTGTTAAACTATTATTAAGATCTATTGCATTGCCAAAGAAAGGTAAAGAAATTGATCAACTGCTTTCTCAAATAACTCCGGATTTTGATTTACCTGAAAAAGTAGAGCTGGCAGATATTTAGAAGTGAACTATCTTGATCAGAGTAAATATGTAAACAATCAAAAAAGTTAAAGAGCAAAAGGAATAAAAATAATACAGAAAACCTGTAATTCCGGAGGTGTGTCCAGAATTCCAGGTAAGGTAAAAAAATAAATAAATATTGATTCTTGGAGGAAAGAATGCAACGAGAAATGAGAATTAGTTTAAGGCAGGTACTAATCTGTCTTCTTGGGGTGATTTACTGTTTTAGTCTATATGCCAACAGTAATGAACAACGAGTTAAATACGTAAAGAGCAAACAAAACTATATCAATGCCCTGATGAATACTGGGCAATTTAATCAGGAAATTGAGCCTGTATTATCGGGTTTAATTGATAATGCATGTCAGAATCCAGGCATAGGCAAGAGAGTTAATAACACAAGAACTTGGCGATTAACAGAGCAATTGAGTGAAATTGATACTACCGGAACTTATCAGAATGACAAGAAATATTCCTTTTTTTACAATCCATCAATTCCGGCTATCCAGGATAGTATCTGGCTGTCAGTCTACGCAGAGAGTTTTGAAAACTGGGTTCCGGTAACAATTTATAATTTAAGATGGACTGATGGGGGAGAACTATTAGATCAGGCAGATCTTATTTTAAACGTATCCGGGAACAGATTAACATTCATGAAGATTTTTTATGAATATGATGAAAATCAGCGTTTAGTTGAGGCTAGTGTTAAGATGTATGATCAGGATTCAGATACTTGGTTTAAAATTAAATCAGTTAAATTATACTATGAGAATAACTATCTGAATGAAATGCATATGCTGGATGGTGCCGTTACAAATGGAGATGAATATTATAAAAAATTCTCATTTACAAGAGATTCTGCCAACAGGATCAATAGTCACACAATTTCTTGGTCAGCAGATTCTATTAGTTGGAATATAAAGGAACAAATGATTTTTACTTATCATACTAATGATACTCAAACAGGAGAATCACAGACTAATATGTACAGTCACAATTTTCCTTTTGCTTATTTAATGAGTTACCCAATTCCGTATGGTATGATGTCTGAGCAGCTAACTCAGCAATGGGTTTCAGATGTTTGGACCAATTTCAAGAGAGATTCTTTTAACTACAATTCTCAATTCGAGCTTACCGAAATTAATACAGACAAATGGGTAAATGGAGATAGTTGGCAGCAAAACCAAAAAATTACCCATGTTTATGACAGTAATTCCAATTTGGAAGAATTTTCCTTGAAGAATTGGGATAATACTGACGGTGAATGGGAAGATAGTTTATTGACTCATAATATCTGGGAACAAGTAACCGCAGTTAATGATGAAATAAACCTTGTTTTATCTCAAATCGACATTTCTGCATTTCCCTCCCCATTTATGCAGGGATTGGAGCTGACAGTAAAGAGTACAATGAACAAGCCTGTAGATGTCAGAGTTTTCAATGTCAAAGGTCAATGTGTTTATAAAACAAAAATCATGCCGGATTCTAAATATAACTGGTCGGCAAAATCACCGACAAACAAAGAACTGACATCCGGAGTATATTTCATCAAGGCGAGTCAGGGTCGGAATTCAAAAGCTATAAAGGTTCTAAAAGTCAAATAAGTGTCAGAATGTATTTATAAAACAAAAAAGGAGGATATAATGAAAAAACAAACATTAACACTATTCAGCATAACGCTTATGTTTTTAATATCAGGGACTCTGTTCAGTACAGTTTCTGATTATTCTTTTTCAGCTAATGCAGGATCATACGAGCAACTATCCGGTGGTATTACCTTGGGTACGGACGCAAATGATGAAGAAAGTTTCAATGCGATACCTATTGGATTCTATTTTACTTTTAACGGGCAGACCTACACAACAGTGAGTATTAATTCGAATGGGTATCTGGTGATGGGTTCAGAAGCACAAAACTCGCATTATGCTTTAAGCGAGGGACTGTCAAATAATGTGATTGCAGGGATGAATGGAGATTTGATTTCACTGCATGACGAAGTATTCACAGGCAGCTTATCTTATAAAACGACCGGGACTGCACCTGCACGCTGTTTTACTGCTCAATGGAAACATTATGTCCGGAATCAGGGTTTGGAAGGGGAAGATTTAAACTTCCAGATCAAGCTTTATGAAAACTCCAATCTCATCGAATATCATTATGGCAGTGGTTTTGCCGAGAATGTCACAGAAGGTTCATTTGTACAGGTTGGTTTGAGAGGTGACAATAATGCAGATTATAACAATCGGATGACTGCAACTGACTGGAGTGCAACTGAAAGCGGAATCGCTGATAGCAGCGGTTGTAAACTTTCCGAGACTGTTTTCCCGGTTCAGGGTCTTACTTTTACCTGGACTCCGGTTTATCAGAATACTCCTCCCAATTGTGCAGCTTTAGTTCAACCTTTGAACAATAGCGTGAATGTTTCCACATTCGTAAGCTTGGTCTGGCAGGGTACTGGTGGAACACCTGTGACAGGATTTCTTGTGTTCTGTGGGACAAATAATCCTCCCGACAATATTGTAAACGGAGCAATTACTGAACAGACTGAATATATTTTCTCTCAGGCATTAGCAGTTAATACGACATATTACTGGAAGGTAATTCCTTTCAATGCTGCCGGTGACGCCGAGAATTGCCCGGTTTGGAGTTTTACAACTATAGCAGATCCGGCTACTATAGTACCAACATATATTGAAAATCTGGATTCTCTGAATATTGGGGAAGTTCCCCAAGGTTGGGTCGTCTATGATAACAATAATGATAACAGAACCTGGCAGGGAACAGAAGAACCCGGATACACGGGAGATGTAAGCTTAGCCTGCGAAGGAAATCCTAATACTGATATGAATGACTGGTTAGTTTCTCCGCCGGTACTGATGCAGCATCAGGTGAACTATAGATTCAGAGTTTATGCCAGAACAACTTCAGCTGCAGCATTTGGGTACTTAAAAATATGGTGGGGAAATTCACAAAATCCGGCGGTTCTGGCTCAGACAATGAACTCAACCACTTGGTGGGTAGGTCAGCAGTATCAGTTATTTGAGATAATGTTTGCTCCGGATACAACAGGTATTTATTTCTATGCACTTCAGGCTGCATCTGAAGCAGAAGCATCCTTTATAGTAATTGATGATATCAAAATCCATAAGTACAATGGGGCATATTTTCCTCCTAACAATGCTGTTGCCATCACTGGTAATGGTTTTGTTACCTTAAACTGGAATCCTCCTATCGAAGTAATTACGACAGGTTACAAGATTTACAGGAATATGGAATTGTTAACACCAGATTCCTTCCTTGAGACTACCTATACAGACAATACAGTTGTGGCAGGAACTGAATATACATACAATATTGAAGTCAGTTATATTGACCCGATTGGGGTAGCCTGGTCAGAGAATCTTGTCGTTATTCCAACAGGTACAAATGATGACTTAAGTAAGGTAAACATTACCGGAATTACGGATAATTATCCGAATCCTTTCAATCCGTCCACAACGATAAAATATAGTGTAGCCCAAGAAGCAGATGTAACAATTGATATCTACAATATACGCGGGCAGAAGGTGAGAAATCTGGTCAAAGAGCGAAAGAGTGCCGCCAGTCATAATGTTATCTGGAATGGTAAGAGTGATGATGGCAGGAATCTTTCATCCGGAGTATATTTCTGCAGAATGAATGCTGCCGGAAAGAATTATACTTCCAAACTCCTTATGCTCAAATGATTAGCATCAAGCATATTTTGCAGATACTGATTTGATGTGTTGAAATACTCTGAGCTGTTTAACATGGAATGATCTTTAAAAAGGGACTAGTGTCCAGCATATGTGTCAGATATCATATTATAGTGCTGATACTTTTCCATTGCATGGAGCATATTTGCAGATAACATGCCGGAGGTGTTTGATATACTTGTCTCTCTGGTTATATGTTTCGAGCTTTAAGTATCTATTGCATGGAGCATCAATAATCATTGGTGCTCCTCATTTAACTAACAACTAACAACTATTAACTATACTCTAACATTTCTCAGCATTCTCTCCAGATAAACAGATTTCATTTGTTTGCTGGACATAATCTGTTTCACAGGTGGTAGTTTAAGAATTACAGACAGAATCGCGGCCATCATTCTGTGACTGGCAAAGGCCTGATTATCGAAGATTAGGTTTTGCAATTTGCCTCTTTCGATAGCCATCAAGACCAGACGATGAGCCGAATTTACGGGTGTTATGACTTGTTGTTCTCTTCTTTCCAGGAAGAGACATTTTGTGGGGCATGAACGCACACAGATTCCACAACCCAGACAAATTTCCTTATTAATTACTGCCTTTTTCCCAGTTTTTCTGTCTTTTAAGGAAATTGCTTCGATGGGACAAACTTTAACACATTTTCCGCATCCAATACAGTTATTTTCATCTGCTTTGGGTAAATAATTGGTTGTATGTACCGGCTGCAGCATACCAAATTTCTTGGCAGCCTGCAGAGCTTCACAACAGCACCCACAGCAATTACAAATGAAACTAACTTCCTTTTGAACATTTTCTCCACATTGCACAAGATTACTTTCATACGCTTTTTGGAGCAGATCTATACCTTCTGCTACATCAACTTTACGGGCAAATTCATGCTTGATCAAAGATGTGGCAGTTGTGTTAAACGTCATACAGATATCCATCGGGGCATCGCAAGCCTGGCCCAGATGTTCCTGTTTATGTCTGCAGTAGCACATACTGATACCTATAGCAGAAGAATTTTTTATAACTTCACTGGCTCTTTCATAATCCAATATATGAACGGCATTTGCATTAGTCAGAACGCCTTCTTGAACAAATACTCTGCCCATACGTGTTTCTCCACCGAAGAACAATTCTTTCACAAAGTCTTCTTCTACATTCAAGTATTGATGAAATAGTTCACTCAATAATTTTTGATCAATATCACCACGTGTACGCATTAAAGTGAATTCAAAAAATCCAGCCATAGGAGGAGGCAAAACATACTTTTGAGTGCCAAAACAATCCGCATCAAGGAGTAAAGCTCTTCCCGCCATATTTTCCAGAATATCGGTTGTCGCAATGATGTCCAGTTTCCAGATACGGCTTGCATCTTGGGCGGTAAAAGGTTTGATGGGCAACTGGGCTACTAATTCAGCTTCCTTTGGGGAAAATAATACTGTGAGTATTTGGGTTAGAGTTTTAGAAGGTGGAGCTCCCTGGGGAAGCAAATTTATCCTGTCCTCCAGCTTTTGATAAGCTGATTTTGCTGTGTGATGTGACATAATACCTCCTTTGTTAAGATGAATAAATTACTACGATAGTCAAGTTAAAAAAATCGAAGAAATTGTAAATTAAAGCATATTTTTTGCTTGACGTGCAGGTAGATTAAGTATTTGTTGCACATGTGTGCATTATGAAGTGATAACTAAGCAAAAAGGTGGCTTAAATATTTTTTTTAATTTTGTAAGCTATCTAAAATCTGCCGATCGAAAGAGAATATGGAAAATATTTCTCTTGACGATTATTATACTATACACAGTGTGTCTTTATGTGTTTCGGGTATGAAAGGAGGTAGATAATGCCGAGATTGTCAGACAGAGAGAGTAATAACCGGAAAGAGGCAATAATTGATGCAGCAGAGAACCTGTTTTTCACAAAAGGCTTTCTGGAGAGTAAGATGGAGGATGTAGCTGTAAAGGTGGGGATGACGCGCAAAACCTTATATGGATATTTCAAGAATAAAGAAGATTTGTATATGAGTGTATTTTTACGGCATCATGTGGAGCATTTGGATTATTTAACTGAGAAAATTAATGAAGGAACAACAGGATTGGAGAAAATAAAAGCTTTTGGAGTAGCTTATTTTGAATATTTTGAGTCACGTAGAGAATATTTAAAATTCCGTTTATTCCTGGATTTTAATGGAGTCAGTATGAAGAATGTCTCTCAAGAGCTTGGTAAGAGATACAGGGAAAAGGCAGATTCTTTTAATATGGTAATAAAGAAAGCACATGAGTTGGGATATGAAGATGGGAGCATCAAAGAAAATCCTGATATGCAGCTTGTATTCAGTCAATTTGTATTCTCATCAAGAGCAATCTTAAACAGGGCACTGTTGTACAAGGAAGAGACTTTATTTGCCTCGAGTATGACAGAATGGGATTATTACAACAAATTTTTAACATCATTTTTATACCAATTATCAGGAGGTACTTATGAAAGCTAAGATTTATCTGCTTTTAATTATGCTGGGCATACTACTACAATTGCCTGCATATATCGTCAACAATCAGCCCGTTGAATTAACCCAGCCGGATGGAACTGTATTTGGCTGTTATCTTTCAGGGGATGAGTATTACCGTTATTTACATGACAAAGACAACTACACGATAGTTAAATCACCTGAAGACGGGTATTATTATTATGGAGAGCAGAGGGTCGGAGATGTTGTTCCGAGTGCATACAGAGCTGATTTACCGAATCCTGGTTCCTTAGGTTTAACAACCGGTTCAGTAATATCTCAGGCAGAATATGCAGATTTGCGGAGACTCAGACCAAGACCAAATTTGAGGATTGCAACTCCTAATCAGGGTAATGTGAATGAGGTAGTATTTTTTATAAAATTTGCAGATCAAACAGAATTTGTAACTACCCGGCAAACTATGAGTGACGTATTCAATTCCACAACTCTAAAGTCACAAAAAAGATATTTTTTGGAAGCATCCTACAATGCTTTGAATTTCACCTCTCATATTTTTCCGGTATGTGAGCCAACAACAAATTTATCCTATACAGATACTCATCCCCGAGGATATTACATGGTTTACAATGCTTCCACCAATCCGGTTGGATTTTCAAATGTGAATGTAGGTTGGCAAAGGATGTCGGAGTTGTTAACAAATGTGATAGATTCATTAGGAACTCAGGTACCTGCGGATCTAAACATTGATGCCAATAATGATGGCAATATCGACAACATTAGTTTTGTATTCAGGGGAAACAGCGGTCAATGGGCTGATATTTTATGGCCTCAACATGGCTGGTTTGCACCTGGAACAACGGGATTTAATAATAAAAATGCTTTGGATTTTACTTTAATGACTGAAGATTTCTTTACCGGGAATGTCTTCTGCCACGAAATGTTTCATTCTATCGGGTCTCCCGACTTATATCATTACAGTCAGGATGGATTTGTTTCTGCAGGACCGTGGGACATTATGCAGGGTGGTAATTTCTCACATATGACAGCTTATATGAAGTATAGGTATGGCGGTTGGATTGCAGATATTCCAGTAGCGGATCTTAGTGAAATATATACTTTGAATCCATTGACTCAGGCAGAGAATAATTGTTACAGATTCAATTTACCCAATACGACAACAGAATATATCATTGCAGAGTACCGTAAAATACAACCCAATACATTTGACGATGATTTACCCGGATCCGGTATAATCTTCTATCGTATAAACACAGCCGAAGATGGCGAGGGTAATGCTCAGGGACCACCGGACGAATTATATGTTTACAGGCCTAATGGTACTTCCACAAACAACGGAAACTATAATCAGGCAAATTTTAGTGCTGATGTTAATCGCACAGAATTCAACGATTTTACCAATCCTTTTGATTTTCTTCAGGATGAAAGTTTTGGTGAAATCAGTATCAATCAAATCGGAGTTGCCGGAGATACCATAACATTCCATGCCTGGCCTTTGCCTGGCTTTGCTCAAATCCAGTTGCATAGCACAAAGCCTGGTGTGAATTATACTCAGGCTATTGTAACAGTTAATAACAGTGTAAGCGAGTGCGATGCAACAGGTCAGACTTTTTGTGAATTTCTTGAAAACACATATCCAATCTCTGTACAACTGGCAGGACATGCAAATTATTATGGTCAGGTAGAAATCCCTGGCAATGAGATCAACAATTTCCATGTTTATTTATCATACTTACCTTATCCGGAAAGCCTCAGTGTAAGTGTAAATAATCCGACAGTACAGTTAAACTGGTCTTTTGATTTAGGTAATCAGGAAGGTTTTACCTATTTTAGGATTTATCGAAAAACGAATACAGGCTCTTGGGGACAGATTGGAGTTACTCAAACTCCTGCCTTCACAACAGGTCTTGTTAATCCCACACTACATCATTATTACTGTATTGTTGCAAATTACACAAACGGACTCAGTGATACATCCAATGTTGTACATGTAGAGCCGATTGGGAATAACGATCTGGATCAGCCTGTATTGAAAACAGGTATCGTTTCTATCTATCCCAATCCTTTTAACCCAAGCACACAGGTTTCTTTTTCTGTAAAAGAAGATGGACTTGTTACAGCCGGTATTTATAATACAAAAGGACAAAAAGTCAAAACCTTGGTCAATGAGAACAAATTAAAAGGAACTCACACTGTGGTTTGGAATGGTAAGGATGATTCCAATAAGAAGGTAGGAAGTGGGATTTACTTTTTCCAAATGAGAACAAATGGTAATACTTACCAGCAAAAGATGCTTCTCTTAAAATAGTATCATATGCAGCATATTCTACTGTATTATATTTGAGAATTGTTACCTTTCAACTCAACCATAGTCATATGCTGCGAACTATTAAATAGGGACTAGCGTCCAGCTATACGAAAAAAGTTTGACCAGAGGAATTTGTTAAATCAAATCCTCTGGTCATTTTTTGGTTTTTGGAAGGCCATCTACTTTCTAAAAAAGATAAACCCGCAGGCAACTACTTAGGTGCTAGTAGTCAGGTGTCAGGTGTCAGTGTGAGATGGGGAAGAGAGAAATAGCGTCTGAGTACATAGGATCAAGGATTTAAGCCCTTGTCTTCTAAACTCTCAACTCTCAACTTTCAATTCCCTCGACTCATAACTCACGACTCATAACTACCTCGCTGTCCACTTCTCCCTTGGTGTTTGCCTGCGGGTTTCAACATTTTTCTCTCCTCACTAACAACTAACAACTAACACCTAGCCTATTCCTTCCTTGGTGTTCATTCTCCGAAATCAGGTAAAATTTATAGGATTTACTTATATTGTTTAGAACACAGGCATCATATTTTTTGTTAAATCTGAATAAAGTTCAAGTTAATGCTTGACAAGTTATAATTAATCTTGAATGTATGAACATTATTCAAAAGTGAATATAATTTTCAGGAGGAAATATGAAGAAAGCGATTTTAATTGCCCTTGTTTTTATGTTAGCGGCATCCTCTGTTTTATGGTCGGGCGGTATAGCTCTGTCCGGAGTAGGCGGAAGAGGTTTAAGTATGGGTGGAGCCATGAGAGGTTTGGCGGATGATTTCACATGTATGTACTGGAATCCAGCAGGCTTAGGATTTTATAATCAAAACACAATAGCTACCAATGTAGAATTTTTATTCCCTTCGGGAGAATATACTCCTGCAATAGCAAATTGGCCTGGAATGAAAACAGATGATAAAATTGATGCAGAAAAGAAAACCTGGTTTTTTCCTAATTTATTTGCAGTAAAAAAAGCTACATCCAAGTTGAATTATGGTGTAGGTATTTATGTGCCTTATGGTTTAGGTGCTGAATGGAATCTGATTACTCCTGTAGATTCAATGGTAGTAAATAGTACCGGAACGAAAATGCCTGTTAAATGGACATCAGATTTTCCAGAAACAGAGATGATGAGTTCAATTGGTATAGTTGATTTTCATCCTGCTCTCAGTTACAATATTTTTGACAATTTTTCTGTAGGTGCCGGTTTAAGTGTTTTATATGGTATGATTGAGATTAAAAAAATGATACCGCATGCTGCATACTATACTTATTTGCCTACCATAATGGATATTGAAGGCACAGGACTAGGCTTTGGTGGTAATTGGGGTACTCTTTACAAAATGAATGAAAGTGTTCAAATAGGTTTGTCCGGTAAATTACCTGCTAATATAACCTTGAAAGGAGATGCTACAAAAACATCATATATTAATTCTTTCATTGGCTATAACATGACACATACAACTTTCAATCCGGCAGATTATTTTGCGAATATTGGCAGTTATGCAACAAAACTTGAAACTAAGTCGGATGTTGAAGCAGAATTAAAATTACCAGCAGACATAGCTCTTGGTTTTGCTTATCATATAAAACCAAATTGGGTTATATCTCAGGATATCACTTGGACAGGTTGGAAAAGACTCGACAAAATTGAGATAGAATATACTTATAAGACAGCAACAGGTGATTCAGTATTTAAGAGTGATTTGAACACCAAATGGAAAGACACTTTCCGTTACAGTTTAGGAACTGAATATATTTTTGCCAATCAAATGGCGTTTAGAACCGGAATCTTCTATGATCAGTCACCGATTCCCGATGAATCATTAGATCCTACCTGGCCTGATGTTGGCGACAAAACAAGTTTTAATATCGGTTTTGGTATGCCAATAATGAGCTGTATGCAGTTGGATTTGGCTTATGAAGACATCCTTTTTGCAAAAAGAACAATAAAAGAAGCTAATACAAATGTTGTAGGTGCTGCAGCGATGTATGAGAATATGATAGGAAAATACAGTACCAATGTCAAAGCTTTGAATATTGCGTTATCGTATAAATTCTAATTATACAGTTATTCATATAAAAGTCCGGGTTACATTTATTTGTGACCCGGGCTTTTTTTATTGACAATTTCAAACATAGCCTGCAAAGTTTGTTTTAATAAGATATGGGGTGATAAATGAAGTTGTTAAATAAATTGAAAATGAGTAAAGGATTAGTTTTTAGATGAAAGATCTGTCTGATTTTGAAGCTCATCTCACAGGGTTGAATAAAAATATTGAGAGACTTGTTCAACAGGCCCGATTCGATGAAGCTTTAGAATCCTCAGAAGCAGTATTACAAACTGCGGGAATATCTAATTTTCCTGAAATGTTGGCTATCGCCCATCGGAACAGGGGAATTGCGTTTACCGGGAAAAGTATGTTTACCTTTGCAGAACGAGAATTTCATCATGCATTGGATAATTTCCAGAAATTTCAGGATTTAAAAGGGATAATGCATTCTTATAGCAATTTGGCAACCGTAAAAAGCGATATGTTGTTGTTTGAAGAGGCTATTAATTATTACTCTCTCGCATTGGATTTAAGCATTGAGTTGAATGATGGAGAAACCCAAAGTGAGATCTTTAATAATTTTGGTATTTTGTACAAACGGTTAGGGAATACTGAAAAAGCAATAGAATATTATGAAAAGTCTTTAATTTTTAAAAAATCAGTGAATAATAAGAAAGCTATGGCCATTGTTTATAACAATATCGGCAATGTTTATACTGCAACAGATAATACAGAAATGGCACTCGAATATTATACAAAGTGTTATGATATTTGGGAGGAAGAAGATTTTTTACATGGTTTGACTTTTGTTCTGAATAATCTGGCCTATTGTCACATTCAAAAAGCAAACTATTCTGTAGCTTTGGAATTCTTAGAACGTGCACTTTTACTGAGTAAGCAGTTATCATTAAATACAAATATTATTATAAATTTGACGAATATGGGTAAATTATTCTTAAAAATCAGAAAATTGGATAATGCAAAAGAGTTTTTAGATGAAGCCTTAGAAATGAGTGAGAGTTTTGGTAATGCAGATCAAAAAATAGCAGTTCTGGAGAATTATATTGAGTTGTTTCTTGCTGAAGAAGAATATAAAAAAGCATATGAGTATCAGAAAAAGATAAGTGAGATCAGTTCCGAATATATGAATATGGAGCAAAGTCAGAAGATCTCGGAAATGCAGGCCCAGTTTGAATATGAGCAAAAAGAGCGGGAAACCCAGTTATACAAAAAGAAGAATCAGGAATTGGAAGTTGCTTATAAATTGATAGAGAATCAATCACAGGAGTTGGCAGACAGCAATGCATTATTACAGGAATTGGACAAATCGAAGGACAAAGCATTAGGAATCATTTCACACGATTTGAAAAATACCTTAGGCTCAATAAATTCTTTGGTTGATCTTTTGAATTTGGAGAGTCTTTCAGACAAAGTAACTCAGATGTTAAATATGATAGCTTTATCATCTGAGCGGGCGATGCAGTTAGTGAGTTCAATTCTGGAAGCATATAAAATGGATTCAGAGGGATTTGTTTTAGAGATGCAAAAATCTGAGATTGCCGAAATATTGGAGGAATTTATTGAGCCTATTGCCTCTTTAACTCTGAATAAGAAGATATCCTTGAGTCATGATTTTTGTCAGGAGATACTCTATGTTAATTTGAACAAAGAAAAATTTTGGCAGATATTCCAGAACTTAATCGTGAATGCTGTAAAATTTACTCCCCGCGGAGGCAGAATTAACTTGACATTGTTAAAAGAAAATCCAAAGTATTGCCTGATTGTAGTAGAGGATAATGGGATAGGAATTTCGGAAAGCAAAATACCCATTTTGTTTGATAGATTTACCAAGGCCAGTCGAAGAGGAACTGAGGGAGAATCTACAACCGGATTAGGTTTATCCATAGTTAAAAGGCTGGTTGAATTACATAAAGGGGAAATATGGGTGGAGTCTCAAGTTGAAAATGGCACCAGATTTTTTATACGTTTACCATTGATTTAGATGGAGGAATTTTGAATTACTATAAAAATAAGAGAATTTTTGAGATCAAAGTTGGTTTGTTGACGCTAATTTCAATTCTAATACTAATATTTGGTTATTCCTGGTTTAAAGATTTATTGAGTAAAGGCAAGTTTTCCATTGTCCGTGTTTATTTTGAGAATGCGGACAATATAGAACCAGGCAGTTCTGTAACGATTTATGGAGTAAAAAGCGGAAAAGTAAAAAAGTTATCTTTAGATAAGAAGGGGATAATTGCCGATTTATATATATCGACTGAGTTTCCTCTGCCTGATGATACTAAATTTTATATAATTGAATCAGATTTAATGGGGAACAGGCAGATAGATGTAATCCCCGGCCAAAGTCCTCAAATTCTGGATCCGAATAAAATCCATAATGGTATAAATCGTTACGGGCTTGCCTACTTAGTTTCCAAAATGAATGCCATGACGCATGATATGGAAGTACTTTTAGAGAAGATCACTAATCCTGATGGCTTAGCCAATAATATGAACACAGTATTGAAATCAACCCAAATTACAGTTACAAATGTGAATAAGCTTATGGGTCAGAATTCTCAGGATATTGATGCTACGATTAAAAATCTGTCGCATACAGCTGCTGAGTTAGACAAGATCGTAACAGAGAATAAACCCAATATCAAATCCACTATTGATTTAAGCAATC
Organism: uncultured Candidatus Cloacimonadota bacterium; assembly: GCA_964419225.1. Classification (GTDB taxonomy): domain Bacteria; phylum Cloacimonadota; class Cloacimonadia; order Cloacimonadales; family CAYQPF01; genus CAYQPF01. The sequence goes on from CAYQPF010000099.1 coordinate 17,086, forward strand.
AAACCTTAACAAAAGTAAGTGGTACTTTGGATAATATTGATCAGTTGACTAAGAACATTAATGAGATAGCTGTTCTGGCGAAAAAGGATGATTCTACGATTAAATTGCTTATGAATGATAAGCAGTTGTATATGAATTTACTCAATTCTTCTGCACGTTTGGACAGCCTTCTCATAGATATTAAGCAGAATCCTAAGAAATATTTCAATATTAAAGTTTTTTAATCTGTTGACTAACAGTAGAGAAATAAAAAAATATCATTCAAAATGATAATTGGAGGAAATGTGAAAAGCTTATTGAAATGGGCATTGATTTTAACGATACTCATCATGGGTTTAAATGCCTGTAAATCATCGGGACTCGGCAAGAAAGCCGGAGCTAAAGGCAGTATTGATTTAAAAACTGAAAAAGACAGTGTTAGTTATGCTATTGGTTTAAGTATTGGTAAAAACTTAAAACAAAATATGATTGATGTAGATTACAAAGTATTTTTACAAGCAGTAAAAGATGCTGCTGATACATCTAAAATTGCTTTAACTGATGCACAAGCCCAGGATGTGTTAACAAAATTCCAACAGAATTTAGCTGTAAAACAGGAAGCTCAGAGAAAAACCGACGGTGTAAAAAACCAGAAAGAAGGCGAAGAATTCTTAGCTAAGAACAAGACTCAGACCGGAGTTACCGTTCTTCCTACCGGAGAACAATACCAGGTATTAAAACAAGGCAATGGCCCTATCCCCAAAGCTACAGATACTGTTAAATGCCACTATAAGGGTACTTTACTTAACGGTAAAGAATTTGACAGTTCCTATAAGAGAAATCAACCTGCTGAATTTCCAGTTAATGGTGTGATCAAAGGATGGCAGGATGTTTTGGTTAAAATGCCTGTTGGATCAAAGTGGAAAGTTGTGATTCCTTCTGCTTTGGCATATGGTGAACAAGGTGCCGGCACTGATATTGCACCTAATTCAGTTCTCGTTTTCGAAATTGAATTACTTGAAATCGTAAAGAAATAGTTTTTTATTAAAAGGACGGATTCACTATCCGTCCTTTTTTTTCTCAGGAGGGGGAGAAATGAAACAAAAAGTATTTTTTGTAGTTTTCTTACTGATCTGCATTTTTTCCATATACCTGATAGCTCATATTTCCCGTAAAAATTACCAATCTCAAGCTAGTATTTCCACTCAAAAAAATTCTCACATCAAAATTGGCCTTTGCACCGGTTTAGGCGGTTTGGGTGATAAATCTTTTAATGATATGCAGTATAATGGATTGATTCAGGTTCGCAAATAATATAATATTGATTTTAAATATTGTTCCCCTGAAAACGTAAGTGATGAT
>CAYQPF010000100.1:0-18317 GCA_964419225.1 uncultured Candidatus Cloacimonadota bacterium
AGAGAGTTCGCACTCTGGATACAAACAAAAACATTTCTGATCTGGCTAAAGCCTGCGGTCTAACAGGCAAAGACACAGCTATGTATAATGCCAATTCTTACAGCATTGTCTGGGATGCCAAAGGTGATAATTTCAAAACCTTGCCTACAGGAGTATATGTATATATACTGACTGTTGATGGGAAGAAAATTGCTTCGAATAAGTGTTTGATTTTGAAGTAGTTGTTTATAAATTCTGCATATTTGTGGTTTTCAAGTAGAATCGACGAGACGTCGATTATTCCCAATTGACGGTAAGTATTTAGCGAGTAATAAGTGCCTTTTGTTGAAGTGAAAAGTTTAGAATTAAGATATAAAAGCGTTTAATCAGGCATTGCATACCTGTTAAGTATAGATGAAACTCATTGATTCAGCATTGAGGACAATTCGCGAGATGTTCAATTCAAGAGTTTTCCAATGTGTGACTCTGTGAATTCCTCGGTGTAACTCTGTGAAACTAAAAAATTGTATGGCATATTTGTGTTTTTTAGTAGAACCGACGCGGACGTCGGCTGTTCCCATTTGAATAACCCATGAACACCAAGGATGTAAAGGGGAGCCAAAGAGTTGAGAGTTGAAAGTTGAGAGTTGAGAGTTAGGTGCCAGCTTCTCTTTAGCTCCTTACTAGCTCCTTACTAGGGGTAGGTGTTTCCTCCTGATTATAAATTTAATGAAAGAAGGGGAAATTATCGAAACTCGAAGTAAAGACTTAGTAGCCAGGTGTCGGGTGTCAGTGGGAAGAAAACTTTCATGGGAGAAGAGCCTGCCAGACTCTTTATTATAATGACGCAAGCTGCGTAATCTCCCAGCAGGATGGTTCCGACCAAAATAACGTAGTCCATATGAAACACTTTTTCACAAGACAGTTGGTCATAACCTGAGTAATAACTTATTATCTCTTGATCAGTGGCTAATATTTCCTTTTCCTAATTAGTTGAATTCGCACAATTCGTGTAAAGAGACACCCAATTCTGCAAATCGGGTTCACTGTGACATTTAGCTTTATCTCTTTATGTTTTAGTTAGTTAGATAAGGTTGGTTTTGGAATTTGCAAATCGTGTTTTAGACTGTTTTAGATCAATTTAGGACACGAAAACTGCAAATTTGGACTGGTATTGGACTGTTTTTGGATTTTGCACATTTAAATTATTGTGTAGCAGATTGATAAGCCCGCAGCTGGAGTGCAAGTGTGCCGATCAGAAAAACCTCTGAAGTCTGATATGAGTCTATGATTAGAACTTTAAAGTCCAAATTAAGTGGTTGGAGCATAATAAGTTGCCTTTCATAATCGAGTTGCACTTTCTTCAAAGTAACCCCATCCGCTGTCTGGACAGCACATATTTTGTCATTAACCTGACTCCAATCAGGGTTATAGTGTATAACAACGATATCTGCATGACTGATTTGAGGTTGCATACTCTCACCGTTCACTCTATAGACAAAGTACTTATCTGACGCATCATGCAGGTAAACCTTTGGTAATTCAATATGTTCCAGAAACTCGTAATTCTCTGGTATTTCCATTGGTGTTCCGGCGGAAATTTCCCCCACGACCGGAAGGATAATTGTCCTTGATAGAAGTGCCTCTGGAAGCGAGTTTGGAGGTGTTTTGCTATTAAGCAGTTCCAACTTACTCTTCTTAGACCCATGCATATAAAACGGATCATCCTTGGATATCATCATCCTGCCTTCACCATTTAACAGCCAATTTGTGTTGACTCCCTCTTTGCTCAATTCTATCAAAAATTCGGTATCCGGGTATCTGTCATCACCTTTATAACGCAGTAAAGAGTTCTTGGAAATATGGTATTTTTCAGCAAATTCGTATTGCTTCAGATTCATAGATTTGATAAGGATTTCAAGCCTTTTTCCTATAGTCGTTTTTGCCATTATAACCCCCACATAGATAATTTCTGATTGACAACACCCTTTTGGGCGTTATCGTGTATCTCGTGTAAGAAATAATAGAATAAATAGATGTGTCAATGATTTTTTGGAGAGTGTTTTTTCTGCCGGAACTTTCCGGCAAAACTTGTGACTTTTATAAACGTAGGAAAAATCGCAGTTTATGAAGAAAGAACTTCCCAACATATTGCTAAGGTGTAAGATAGCACCTGTAAGTAGTATTAAGGAGGTGGAGATGAAAAAGCAAAATCTAAGTGCCCGATCGGCATTCACTGTGACATTGAAAAAAATCACTGTGACACGATTTTCGTGTCACAGTGATTTAATCAAGTCCGGTAAAGGCTTCGGGAGTAATTGCTGTGGTTTTTTAGCAGTTCTTCAGAAATCGTGTCACAGTGAACCAAAAAAATGTCACAGTGAAGGTTTTTTTGATGTCACAGTGAACGGCACATTGACCAAGGGGATTTGCATGAGTGGTCAAATAAAAATTCTCTTTATAACAATTGGTCGGGTTTCGGTACTAACCGGAAAAACTCAAAGATCTGTTTGGAGAATGATCAATAATAAGGAATTCTATTCCATCAGAAGAAATGTACAGGTTGGAAACAGGAAAACCAATGTTACTTTCATTTTGGTTAATGCAGAGTTATTCCATTTGGAATTGAAACATTGTATTGAAAACAACATTAAGCAGATTGATCAGGAAGAGGATATAGTTACGATAGGAGAAAAACAATACCCTTGCTTATTCTTAAAGAAATATCATAATAACGAGGTTAATCATGCTTGAGTTTCTTAATGCCGACATTCAAGAAAAGTATTTTGATGCCTTAGCTGAGATTGAAAAAGCAATTGATATTGTACTGAGCGAGTCAGGCAAGACAAAGGATAAAGAGTCCTCATACATAGATACGGAAGCTACACCAGCGGGTAAACCTGCACCGATGTCTCAACCTGAACTCCTCTCAGTACAAAATATCAAAACTGAGGCTGATGAAAAGCCTTATCTTGATTTAACACCTAATGAGACTATTCCATTGAAAGAGGATAAAACTGCAAATATGTTTGCCTGCTTCTGCAACATGGTTTTGGACAGACTGGAAAACAGTAAATCCAAAATTGAAGAATGGAAAAAGATCACTATAGAGTATAATACCAGACAGCTTGTTCCGGAACTATACCAACTCAAAGGTAAAAGATGCGAAAGAGCTTTGCGAGCCTGGGTAGCAACTTATCAGAAAAACTGCTTTGATATGTATTCTTTAGTTCATGGTTCCATCAACGAGACCAGAAACAGAAAAGTTACCTACGCAGAACAGAACTATCTGTTATCTCTTCTTTTATCACCCAATCGTGTAAAAATAGGTACTGCCATACGTAATTTAAAACAAATGCATAACCTGAAACTTCTGGAATCACCCTCGAATGAGAAAACCCTCAAACGCTGGTGTATGGACTGGGAAGCAGAGCATCCAGCAGAATGGTCACAAGCCAGAAACGGAAGCAAGTTCGTATCTGAGAATATCATCAAATCGATTATGCGAGATGACAGTCTTTTATCAGTCGGGGATGTCTGGGTGGCAGATGGTCATAAATTAGCTTTTGATATCATAAACCCGATAACAGGCAGACCTCAGCGTATGACTCTGATTATGTTCTTTGACTGGGCTTCCAGATATCCGGTAGGTGCTTCGATTGCTGTAACTGAAGATACACAGCATATAGCGATAGCACTTCGCAACGGCATTCTTAACTGGGGAGGACTTCCTAAGTATGTATATCTTGATAATGGCAAAGCCTTCAGATCTAAACTCTTCAATGAAAGATGGGAAGAGCATGATCTGGCTACTGAGATTGGTGGTATATTCCCAAGACTCAATATCGGAGTCAGCTTCGCTCAGAAGTATAATGCCAGATCAAAGGTAATCGAAAGGTTCTTCAAAACCTTCCAAGAACAGTTTGAAAGATTTATCTCCACCTTCAGAGGTGCAAGCATAGCTGATAAACCTGCCACGCTTATGCGAAACGAGAAGTGGGCAAAGAAGCTCTTTGAAGGTAAAGCCACCACAGTTGAAGAAGCTGTCCAGATGATGTCTTTCTACTTCAGATATGCTTATGGCGAGACTCCTCATGGCGGACTTAACCAGAAGAAACCATTTCAACTTTTCTCTACTGCAGAAATCCCAGAGGACAGGAAAATAGAAGCTTCAAAACTGAACTTCCTGATGCTTGCAGTGGAGAGAAAAGCAGTCAGAAGCGAAGGTATAAGATTAAATCACATGATCTACTGGCAGGAAGCTTTAATCGATCATATCGGGCAACCTGTGGTTATCAGATACGATTACTCGGATGCCAGATGGATACTGGTCTATACTAAGAATGATAAATTCATCTGTCAGGCAGAACTTAGAAGGGCACAGCATCCTTTCATTCATCTGGATAAGAACAATGCCATTGCCCATAGAGAACTTAAACGAGAGTATGACCAGATCAAAAAGCTCCAGAGAAAGACCGAACAGAGAACCAAGGAACTGGTCAAAAATACTCAGAGAATAGTAGATGGACTGATCAAACCTGCTCCAATAAATGAAGTGCCAGTGACGATGTTCAATAATCCTCCTATGATAGAAGCTCCTGTAAAACAGCTTACCGTAGATGAGATAGCAGATAATGCCCTCAAAAGCATTCAAAACATGGAAGTAATCACCAGAGTCGAAACCAAGCACGAAACCCCTGAACCTGTCGCAGAATTTGATAACGCAAATGAACAGGAGATATCCACTCCTCAACTCAAGACCAAGAGCTTTGAAGAAATGCTCAAAGCCATTGGCATTAAATAAACCAAGTAAGGAAGCTAAAATGATACAAGGCAAATTAGTAAATATAAAGAATGTGATCGAAGCAGAAAACTGCATTAAATACCTTTTACAAAGACCCAAGCTGGAAATGGTCGGACTGGGTCTGCTCTATGGCAAACCCGGACTCGGGAAAACCACTTATGCTAACCGGATAGCTTTTTCACGAGGCTATATCTATATCAGACTGGAGTCCACAACCACTCCAAAATCCTTCGCTTATGAGTTATTAACCAAGCTCTACCACAGATACAATCTTGGTGATTATATTCCTTCCGGAACCTCCAACAGCCTCTTCAAAAGAGTGCTGTCTATTTTGGAAGATCATGAGGATGCTGTAATCATTATTGATGAGATTGATTATGCCTTCCAAATGACAAAACTCCTGGGTGCGATTCGGGATATCGTGGATGAGACCTTAGCGATTGTGATTCTGGTGGGTATGCAGTCAGCCAGAACCAGACTTCTTCAGATCAATGAATACTACTTCGACAGATGCAACATCTTCTATGAGTTCGAACCAGTCAGCAAACATGATATCGGAGCCTTATGCAAGGAAATCCTCGATATCAAGTGCCATAACGACCTGATAGATTATGTTCACTTTCATACCTGTGGGAATATGCGTAAGACTATGAAAATGCTTCATACCATCGAGCAGGTAGCAGTAGCCAAAAACTTAACCAAAATCAGCGTTAATGATTTAAATCCGGAGTAAGTTATGAGTAAAAAGCAGACAATAAGCCTTAATGACAGACAGCTTGTTTCTCACTTTATTATATCTTATAACAAGCCTTTCAATGCCGAAACAGTAAGTCAGATGACAGGACTTCCTAAAATTACAGCACAATCCCTGTTATCAGAACAGATCAGCTTGAACAAGATTAAGCTGATCTCTTCTGATGCTGGTGGCATTTATGTCAGAGTGAACAGATTTGAACAACCTAAGAATAACAGTCATAATGATTGGACTTTGACTCGGGAAAACGCTTTTAAGTTATATAATGTTCTATTAGAAAAGCCGTATTACAATGTAAGAGATATCGCCAAAGCAGTCGGATATTCCAGACAATGGGTATCAGTTTACTTACGTGCTATGATTAGTATAAAATGTGTGTCAGTGTCTTATGATGGGCCTTACAAAGCAGAGAGTCTTGAGAATATCTCCAAGCTGGGTTTAGTTCCTTCAGTAAGCATCAACATACTAATAAGACCAGAAGTAAAAAAACAACTAAGTAAGCAAGAACTCATAAAGCGTTGGTATGAGAAGCTTTTAAACTCATAGTTATTAAAACATAAACAAAAAGTTTAAAACGGAACATCCCGAGCGGGATGTTTTCGGCTTTGGAGCAGATATGAAAATGAGCATACAGCAGGAGAAAAAGTTAAGACAGGATATCCATGCCCTGAGAATAAAGAAGTTCAACTGGGATAAGGAAGTACTGCATCAGGTAATGAAGAACCTCGGTTTTGGAGACTCTGTCACTATGCTTTCCGGAGATGAATTACTGGAACTCAAATACCTGTTAATTGATAATCCCAAGAATTATTTGCCAATCGACAAGACTCTGGATAAACAGGGCAGGTTCATGTATTCACTCATGAAACAAGCTGATCTCACTATGGAGTATCTGACAGCCTATTTATTAAAAAAGTATCACAAACCGCATTGGAATCTGCTTAAATCTGAAGAGAAGAAAGCAGTGATTTCCATGCTACAGTATTATAAAGAAAAAAACACTCGGAACACTCTAAATACTCAATAAACAGATTATTAAAAACACATAAATTTTAGGAGGACTCATGAAGAACATGACCAATGAACCCAAGAAAGAACGTACTATTGTGGATGCACAGGGAAGAGAATTTCCTGTGAAAGTAGTGGATAAAGACATCCTGAAAAGGGATGCAGTTGTTAAGAAAATAATGGATCGAGCAGTTAAGCTGAATGAACGTATCATTTCGGATAAACAGAAGATGATGCAGGAGTTAGAAGGCTATCTGGATGATCTGGCTCAGAAGTATGGTCTTACTTGGAAAGGCAATACCGAACTCATTAGCTTTGATGAATCCATGAAAGTGGAAATCCGCTACAAAGAAAAAATATCCTTTGGTGCAGAACTTCAGCTTGCCAAGCAGAAGATAGATGAGTGTCTGATTGAATGGACATCTGACTCCAACATTAATCTTCAGGCTATAATCAAAGAAGCTTTTCAGGTGGATAAAAAAGGCGAGATTGCCAAGCATCGTATTCTGGCACTCAGAAAGTACAGCATCAAAGATGAGAAATGGAAACAGGCAATGGAACTGATTGACAAGGCGATCATGGTCACCTCTACCAAGCAGTATCTTGGTTTTTATACCAAACAACCTAATGAGAGCTTTGAACAGATCGTTCTCAACTTCAGTTCACTCTAATGCCTAAACCTGCTTGGCAACTCTTGGCAAGTATTTTTGACCAAATGCAGGAAGAGAATAAAACAAGAGTGAATGTGAAAAGAAGTTAAAGAACAAGGACTTAAAAGAGGTTATTATGGGTATATTTTCAAGTGACAGATGTTATAGACCGGATGAGATAGCAGACAAGCTTCATGTGGATGTTTGTACTGTTTACCGGATGATAAAAGACATTGATGATCCGCTCCCTGCGTTCAGACTGAATACAAATGGTCAGCTCAGGGTTTATGGCAGAGATTTGAACTCTTATCTGGAAAATCACAAAGTCGATCCTTTGAATGAGTAAGGGAATAAAATAGTGGCAAATACCAAAGAGTTCAAAGTCAAAAAAGACAATTGTAAAGAAGCTTATCTCAACGGCAAAACCGATATCGAAGAGCTTGCCATGATCTTCGGAGTTTCTGAGATCACAATCAGAAAATGGGTTAAATCAGGCTGTTGGGATGAGCTGATTAATGAAGAGCGAAAGCTGGATCATGAGATAAAGCTGACCCGCAAGAAAGCACTTATTCAGGCTTTAAGGCAGTATGCCAAAGACCCTCATGATACAGCTCTTCAAAGCCTTGTCTCGCTGATCAAACAGGAACAGAAACATCAGGAACCTTCCAAAGAAGTGCATGAGTATATTATCAGGTTCTTGGATCAGACCACTAACTTCATGATCGAAAAAGGACATGAAACTCTGCTTAAGGACTTTCAAACCATCCTTCTCGATCTGGCAGATTACCTCAGAATAACCAACAGTTAAAGTACTATTACTATTTTGAAACGATTTACTCAAAAACACAATAAAGCCCTCGCAGAGATAACTTCCAAGACTATCTCTGTCCTGCCTTTTACTGAAGATACTCCGGAAAAGAAAGCAGAACGTATCAAACAGGTTAAGGCTCAGAACTGGGAAGGCTTCTCTTATTTTTGCTACACTTACTTTCCTCATGTATTTGATTTGAAGTTCTGTGATATCCATAAAACCATGTTCGAGACCACAGAGAGTTCAACCGGGATCATCGGGATCACTGGTTTTCGTGGTCTTGGTAAAACAGTTCTCATGGGAGTGGTTTATCACATCTGGAAAATAATCCTGGGTTCCCGTTACATCATTCATACTGCTGCTGATATTGATCTGGCTCAGGAACGAACCTCTTTTACACATCACGAGTTATCCAACAACAGAAGGCTTTTTACTGACTTTCAGGAACTTCAACCTCTTGATTCACTTGATACTGATTACTATCTGAAGAATAAAACCAGAATCAGAGCCAGAAGTATCAAACAGGCTCATCGTGGTACAATCAATCCCAAGACAGCTAAACGTCCTGCACTTATCATCTGCGATGACATCGATAAAGAAGAGAATATTGGCAATCAAACCATCGGCAGACGTAAGAAAGACAAGATACTTCAGGAGATAGCCGGAGCCTTAGACCCTGCAGTAAGTGGAAAAGTAATCTGGCTGGGTAACCTAATCCATCCTAATTATGCGATTTGCCAGTTCAAACAGCAAATAATAGATGAGATCAAAGCAGATCATCCAACTCAGTCTGAAACCAGTCTCGGCAGTCAAAACATACTGAAGGGTATTGAAAAACTGATCATGCAGTTTCCTCTTGAGACTCCTGAGGGTTTATCAGTCTGGGAAGAACAGTATCCCACAGCGAAACTTACCAACCTGCGTGCGAAATACGGCTTTACCGGCTACCAGCGAGAGATGTTGGGATTACCTGTCATCGAAGGCAATATGTTCAAGCATCATTGGTTTTTGAAATGGTATTCTTTACCACCCAACACCAAGATCAAAAAGGTTTGGATGTATGCTGATCCTGCTTGGGGTGAAAAGGGATGTTTCAAGGCTATAATCTCTATTGCCTATGACGGGACTTGTTTCTATGTGCTTCATATTTGGGTCAGGCAGACTGAGAATACCAAGTTCTTCAGATATTACTATGATACCTACACCGAACTTCAGAAATCCTTTAAAAGCCGTTTCAGGGCTTCCATAGAGGTCTCTTATGGTCAGGAAAGGATACTTGTCGATTTTGACCGTTGGGCTAAGGAAAACGGTCTTAATTCGCTTTATCCTTACATTAAAAGGATCGATAACAAAGAGAACAAGAATCTCCGGATTGAACGGACAGAAACGATCATTGAAACAGGCAGAATCTTGTTTCCTGAAGGTCAAGACACCCCAACCCTCATCAGTCAGTTTCTTACTTATCCGGATGGCTACATTGACGGTTGTGATGCTCTGGCTGGCTGTTTGGAACGCTTCAACGAATATGATATCGGCAGGAACAGAGTCAAAGTCCGAAGACTTAAATTAGATAATGGCTAACTTGGGGAACTGGCAATGAATTACTATGATCAGATAATGCTTGAGTATTACAGGGTTTTAAATAATGCCTGGAATCAGAAGTTAAAGGAATCTGCTCGAATTGCCATTAAGATGCTTTCAGATATGCCGAAGTCAGAGAAAGTGTCAAACGAGCATCTCCGGAAACTGATGGAAATCGTGTCAAATCAGCTTGGAGATGAGTTCTCAGCAGAGGTAATGAAAGAAACGAAAACTTACACTTCCCGATGTCTCAGGCTCGGTTTAAACGATGTTCAGGTGCAGGTTCCGGTTAATACTTCAATCGGGCTTTATGGAATAGCTGATAATCATTTGGCTTCTCAGATTCAGAAGCAAAATCTGTTCTGGATCGGAAATCATTTTGATGCTGATATTCAGAAGGGGTTTACGGAATCTCTGACCAAGGCAATTCAGGAAGGATACACCAAGGAAATGCTGGCAGATCTGTTTAAACAGCAGTTCGGTGATATTGCTCAGAAGTCAGTTTATTACTGGCAGGGTCTCGCAGAGCATACAGCTCTCCGGATACGGGAATTTGGGAGGCTTGAAGGCTATAAAAAAGCTAATGCCAGATACTACAAACTGATTATAATCTTGGATGATCGAACAAGTGATATTTGCAGAGCTTTGGCAGCACAAGATAGAGTTTATCCTCTTAATGATGCTTTGGAAGTCAGAGACAATCTGATGGCTCTGGACACTAAATCAGGCAGTCTTGATGATGCCAGAGAGTACATAAAAGCACTGGCTCCTTGGGTAAAAGAAGATCAGATAGTTTATGATAAAGAAGAGAATCCAATTGGGGTCTCAGGAAATCATACTCCGTTTCCACCGTTTCATTGGAAATGTAGGACGACGACTCAAATATTTTGATGCTTCGAACTATGATACTAATAATTGAAACCCTATATGAAGTCCTTTTTAAACCTACTTAGTTTATCAAATAAATCTTGAGTAAGATTTTCGTGTTTCTTATAAGTAGGTTTCCAATTTTTAAGTAAATTGGGGTATTCAAGCAACATAGTAAATATAAGAATACTGTTAATGTAGCTAAATAGATTGTCTTTTTTACTAGGAAGTTTTATCTTCCTGAATAAATTGCGAATGAATCTAATGAACACAGTTAATTTCGGTTCTGATATTAGTTTATAATTATCAGCTATATGTTTTAGTCTAATCCAAGCATCTGGGTGATTTCCTGTAAATGCGATACATGTTGTAATTTGAGAAGATGTAAAATACAAAAATACTATGCTAATGCTAAACATGATTGGAAACAAATCTTTGGAGAAGAAATCGACAATATTATCTATACTAGCTTTGTCGCAATCCAATTCTGCCTGGGGATTACCAGTATTCGGAAAAACCTTGTGAGACAACTCATGTCCGATAATAAATGCAATAGCTTTGCTAATTATTGAAGTGATTATAGGTAAAGGGATTATACTTTTGAAGCCCATTTCTGTTTTGTAATCAGAAGTATATTTTTTCGTTGCCCAATCATAGTATCCCTTGCTAATAAGAAAGTTATCCTCTTTGTATAAAGAGCTAAGTGGCAATTCGAGGAGAGACTTTCCCACAATATAATTTTGATGAAATAACCACGTTGCCATAGTGTATGCATACATAGATTCAATTAACTCAACCGATACTGTGACTATATTCGTTCGATGGTCAAAGAATGCATTAGGTATAGAACATTCAGATATTTGAACTGTTAAGTCACTTTTTGAGTATATTGTTACACTATCATTAAAGAGACTTCTAAGCAAATCTTGATAAACGGGTGATTTTAATTCATTAGATAAATGAACCTTTATCATGAAATACCTCCTTGTTGGTAAAGAGTGTAGATTTTACAGAAAATTGGAGTCTAAGGCACACATAGTCCGTTTCCTCTGTTTCTTTGGAAGTGAAAGACAACAACTGGGATATTTGGGATATAATTATATTTTTCCATTAGACATTGCTGATAAAACGTGATATGGTATAATCCAAACTTCAAAACTACCATAAAAAACCATTATGATAAAATTGTAGAAATCATCATTATTAATGTTATAAAAGCCATACTTAAACACTTCTGGAACATTTCCCTTAATCGTTTCATTAACATGCTTAATATTTCCAAATTTGTAAGGCTTTATATATTTTAATAAAGTGTGTACCGATCCGTCTTTAAATCTTATACTCGGTGTAATTACAATAAACTCTTCATTCCAAATTTCCTTGAACTCATAGAAATGAATGGCTTTTGCATACTTTATTAACGTATTGTTAAATCTATCAATATCTATAGTTGTTGAAACTGTTAATCCCTCTTTTATAAAAGCAGGGGTAACATTATTAAAGAATAAGTTAGAAAAACCCGGGTTGTCTGCGAGTGCTTTTATTGTCTTTGAATTAAACTGTCTAAAGGCTGTTTTATTTGTTCCCCATGAAGCACATATAATTGCGAAAACATATTCATCATCTTTACTGGTATCTGAATTGTGTTCTTTGCAGGAAGGAACAGTGATTAAATTCTTTCTCATTGAATCTTCCTCTGGAAAAAAGCATTTTGCTGGTGCATGCTCTTTTGATATTGCTGGTTGGTTACACATATAACATGATTTCATAATTTCTACCTTAGTATGTATTAAAGTAAAGTGGTTCTCAATAAAAAAATACGTACTATTTCCGTTTTGAACTATTCATTTTATCAATATGGACTTGAAACGAATGATATAATTCTTCAGCTATTTCCCGTAGTTTTCTTGCCCACTCTGTTCTGGAAATTCTCATTTTAAGGTACTGTGACAATTCTTCAAATCTTGATTCATGAATATTATCCCACTTACAACCAAAATTTTGTTCTATGTTTTTATAGATGACAGGAAATTTGAAATTTGACGTTCTGTTCTCGCTTTTAGAAGCAAATTCATTATATCTATCGATTAGATACTTTACATATGAACGCATTTCTAAATCCGCACCAATTGTATCTGGGTAAGGATTTGTTTTTATAATAGGCTTTTTGGATGTTTTTACAATTACAGTATTTATTTGATTTGCTCCAGAAGGAGCGAAAAGAATACTAGCGTTTTCGGCTTCTATATTCTTAATAAAATTTGTTATAAGCAAGTTTGCTTTTAGACCATTTTTCTCATCTAGTTCCAAAAGAGTTTTATCTTCATGCTTAGATTTATAATCTTTCAAAATGTTTGTGTTAAATTTTCGAGCATTTGAATCAATTATTTTATGATGCTCTTTACACATCAAAATCAAGTTTTCAAAGCTTTCTCTTTCTTCATCAGTTTGTTTTGGATTGTACCTTGGACCTTTGGGACTATAAGCATTGATATGACAGATATCTCCAACAACAACTCCATCGTTAGTAACTATATGCTTTTCACAATCAGGGAAAGCACATGTATTATAGGAAACAGCAAAAAGCCTTTTCAATGTCATCTTTGAGTAATTTCTTTGTTTTGTTTTCATCATCTATCCTTACATTCAATAAAATTTCCCCAAAATCATATTTTTTAACAGATTTATCCTACAATTATCAGTCCGACGAGTTTTTATTTAGACATCGTTAAAAAATCACTATCATCGATTTCTCCTGAAACAGGAGCTACTCCAAGTATAGTCTTTCTCATTAATTCTCTAACAGCATTCTTATGTTCCATAACAGCTCGAACAGCTTTAATTATATCATTCCTTTCTTTCTCATCTTTTAAAATCGGGATTATCAATTCACGGATTCTCCCACCCAAAGTATCAATAATATCCTGAGTAAATCGTTTTGATGCAATTTGCTCTTTTACAATGGGACTTGTCAATACTGCAAGCAATAGGTAAGGATGAAGTAATTCATGATTATTAGAGCGGATTTTAAAAATATGGCTTTGATAGACTATCCTTACATCATGTTTCGTTACAATTCCGCATGTTCCAACTAAATAGGTACCATCCCGAACCATTAAGATGTCATTCTCTTGGATATCTTGTTTATCCTTTAAATCATCATAAATAGCTTCAGATAGTCCATGTTTTGGATCAAGTTTTACTTCCCAATTTGCGATCTCGGATGTTCTAATAAATGGTATTTGACCTGTTCCGTATGCAAGTTTCCCGACCTCATGACCACTAGACAAACTGACTATTTTTTTCTTTATCAAATCACCAAATACTAACAAATCATGAGTATCTTTTAGGCTATTTAATCTTTCAGAAATTTCAGGATTATAGTATTTAGGTAAATAGATATTGTCTCGAATATTTTTCTCATTGATAATAAATCCTAAATGGTCATACTCCAAAACGCCATTATTAAGATATTCCTTAACTTTCTCAAGTATTTTAGGCAAATCATCATGAGGTATTGAAAGTCCTCTTGAATCATGACCGCACCACTTAGCAATACCCATAAAGATCTCATGTCCTATTTCACTATCTGTTTGTTTTTTTTCAATTACAACAGCACATGTCTTTGCATGAGTGTAAGGCTGGAATAATTCTTCAGGTAGTGATACAATTGCTTTTATTCGGGCGATTGACTTAATATATTGTACAATATACCGATGTGAAGGATTACAAAACATACTTTCCGGAGCTATGATTCCTAACCTTCCTCCTTCCTTGAGTAGTTCAAGACAACGCTCTATAAATAATATTTGTGGAGACTGTCCTTTATGCAACACATTTGTTTTTTCATACGAATGAGTAGACTTGTTCAAGTCCCACTTGTATCCTAAACTAAATGTTTTTAAAATAGCAGCATCGTCTATTTTTAACTTTTTTCCAAATGGTGGATTTGTGATTACAACATCAAAAGTTCCTAGTTGAATATGATCTCTTGTAATTGTTTTCCAATTAGTAGGAACATCGAGTGAATTTTCACAAAAGACACCACCACGTCCATCACCAATGATTGCCATGTAAGCCTTTGCCACTTTGCTAAGAAAATTATCTTTGTCAATACCTCGGAAGTTTTTGATTGCAACTTCTTGTTTTTCAGAAGCAATTTCTGAGTCTGGCCAGCTTAATTGATCACCTCGTTCCTCAATTTTTTTCCATACATCCCGTATTGATTCAACAAGAAATCCTCCACTTCCACAGGCAGGATCAATCACTTTCTCATCCTGAGTAGGGTTCACCATGTCTACAAGAAGTTTCACAACATTTCTGGGAGTAAAAAACTGACCTTGTCCACCCTTCAAGGATGGCCCGATAAATGTTTCGAAAGCATCAGCAATGGCATCTCTTTCACTATCAATCAAACAGTAGAGATGAAATTCACCAACAGCGTATGCCAATGATTGATCATCAAGAAGTATTTGATCATTTTTATCAATGACATCAATGTATTTGTCTTTCACATGATCGAATATTTCTTGAATTCTTATCCTTATATCACTGGTTTTCTCTCCAAAGCCAGCCCGGAATTTTACTGTATCTTCTGGTTTAGTAAAGCGTTCATCATATATTTTACAAAAAATTAGATTTATTATTTGTTGAGCAAAAACTTCATCTCGAGTAATACCTACAGCATTGGCGGCAAGGTAATTTCTAATGGTTTTGAAAACACTTTTAAGATTATAAGCTTTCTTTAAATCTTTCCTTTTGTATAATCCAATATCTTCGAGTCTTTCACCATACTTAGGAATATTAGGTAAAGTTTCAAAAATGATTTTACCCTTAGCTTCACTTTTTTTAAGAAAGAGCTTTTCTTCACCATTAAACCAAACACCAATTCTTGCTGTTGAGAAGCGTAAATAGTCTTCAAGTTGAGTCTTACCATCTTTACGGTTCAATTTCTTGCATTCAACAATTATTTGAACATTGTCATCGTTGTGATTTTTATCAGAAAATACTGCAATGTCAATTGGGTATTCTTTTTTCGTATCTGAGGGTCTTACCTTTACTCGCCATTGAGGGCGTGTTTGTATTGTTTCCTTCGGGTAGTCATAATCATCAACAAGCATTCTTGAAAAAATTTGAACAGCTTCCAGCTCTTCTGCAGTAGCACGAACTGGTAATCCACTAATATAATCTTCAATATATCCGTCTTTTAAAATCAATTGTTCCTCTTTCATAGTTAATTGTTTCCTAACTTTATATTTTTCGAGTTACCTCGACAAATAATCATGATGGCTTCGATGCAAGAAGTCATTTTGGAAAAGCCCCATCTCTACTTCTATGATAGCCTCATTTATATATTCAAATAGCAATATTCATAATTCATGTCAATCTCTTTTTTTGCAACAAATAGCAAGCCTGTTTGCTGAACCATAATTCTTATTATTTGTTGTCTCTGATTATTGATTTAGGAGCTGAAATGGATCAGACTTTTTTACAAAAAGCAGAGACTTTACTAATTAAACATGAGGGGCTTCGATTAAGACCATACCGCTGTACATCGGGTAAACTAACCATCGGAGTCGGTCGCAATCTTGAAGACTGCGGAATAACAGAACAGGAAGCCAAAGAACTGCTTCAAAATGATATTTTACGATGTGAACTCGAACTTATTACCAACATCCCTGATATCTATAACAACCTCTCAGAAAACCGTAAACTGGTGCTTCTGGACATGTGTTTCAACATTGGGATTAAAGGACTTTTGCAGTTTAAGACCACTCTTGGCTTTATCAAATCCGAAGAGTATGAAAAAGCAGCTAATCAGATGCTGACTACCAAGTGGGCAAAGCAGACTGGTGCAAGAGCAATTGAACTCTCCCAGCTTATGAGAAAAGGTTAATGCCGACCATCCCGGTTAAACTCAAGAAAACCTTATCCATTCTCAATCTGCCGAAAGAACTGCATGAGAGAGGACTATTATACAGGCACAGACATCCGGCTTTCTTCTGGATCAAAGAGATGACCACTATTGAGAGTTTTCAATTAGCATATGAGACTGATCTTGAGGAGACTGACCCGATGTGCTGTGCCTTCCAGTTTGGCTTCAGCTTTTATTTGCTGTCCTCTGCTTTGGAGTTTCTGAACCTGAAAACTATCGGAGACGGCATTGTAAAAACTGTCGGACTGGAAAACACAAGCTCTGAACTTCTGACTAATGCCGAGATATCAGAGTTCAAGCTTCAGCTTGAGATAAGAGCTTTAAAAGCATTAAAACCATATTTAAACTCAGTCGGGAAGTCCAGACTTGAATATCTCTGCCCCGAACCCAAACCACGTTTTAAAATCGGGATTATCTGATTATGGAAGATACTTTAATGCTCCAGATCTACAAAGCCATCTATCAGGCAATAACTGAAAAGCTGTATTTGATTGGTTCTGTCATTGATGGCGATGCCAGACGACTGACTCTGGAACTTGGAATCTACGATAAAGGCGATTTCTATGACAATATCGGATTTCTGGTGGAAACCAAAGCTGAAGGAATGACCCTGAGAGTAGGTTCCAATATCAAACACGAACCCTTCGTACTGGGTGGAAAAGTCCCTTCCTGGACTCCCTTAGAACCCTTGAAATCTTGGGTTGAGAGAAAGCATCTGGCTTGGATTGACAGGAAAACCGGAACTCCTCTTACGGTAACTGAGATAGCATACCTGATCAGAAACAAAATCAAAAGAGAAGGCATCAAAGAACGCAATGTATTCCAGATGATACTTGATAAGAAAGAAGAATGGATTTACAGCCAGCTTAACAGCATAGAGGTAAGACTGTGAACGGAATGGAACGCTTTATTGCTGAAAGAGACAAACTGGAGATCTGTATCAGAGTAGCCGGTATTGATAACATATACTACAACAAGGAAAACATCCCTAATAAATTCCCCTGTGCAATTGTCATTCTGGAGCAGGAAACAGGCATTAAAGCCATAAACAGACAATTCCTGAGTACAAATCTGATCTGGTGCATTTATTTGATTACTGATGCTCATAAGCATGTGGAAGACCCTGATGCCTTTTTGTACAACCTCAAAGACAAATTCAGAGATGAATTTATCAAAACTTTCCAGAAAGACTTCGCTGAGGTTGAATACTATACTTCCAGACTCGATGGTACCAGAACTGTCAGAATCGCTAAAATGAAAACTCAAATTGAAAGCTCAAGCAAAGGAGCTTCCCTATGAGAGTGATCAGATTAAACAACCATAATTTATGCATTTCAGAAGCAAGTGAAATTCTGAATAAATACAAGGCTGAAGCCATAGATTTAAGTCAGTTCAAAACTATAGGCAAGAGCTTTATTACCAAAGCTGAACAACAAAAGAAGATCATTGCACCACCTTACTCCATGTCCAAACTTCTGAACATTCTGGATACTGACGAATACCATTCCGGATGTGTCGATGCGATCATGATGTCAGCTTTGATGCAGATTGCTGTAAAGAACCAACAGGTCAATGACTGGCTTGCCAATGCTGAGTTTCCGGGTAATGAAGAACCTGCTTCCATCTTAGCTGAAATGCTGAAATACTACCTTTCCTGTGGAAACGGTTTTCTCATTAAAATGCGTAATGCTCAAGGAACATGGGTTGGACTGGAAAGACTATTGCCATCAGAAGTTCAAATCCTTGAAAACTATGACGAGTTTGGATTCTTCAGACCAGATTACATTCAGGTTAAGAATAACCAAAAGAAGCTCTTCAAGGGTACAGATACCACTCATTTCAAGAAAAGCACCCATAAATCAAATGCCTGGGGTCATTCCTGTCTGCCAGGGGTTCTGAATATCGAACTCCCCACAGAAGTCAAAACC
>CAYQPF010000101.1:0-5194 GCA_964419225.1 uncultured Candidatus Cloacimonadota bacterium
GAAGTTGGTGTTCCAATTGGAGGCACTGGACATAAAATTCTCGCCGTTAATATTGTTACATCTGGCATTACTTCTCCTCTTAACTTATCTCAACTGAATCTCAATACTAACGGTACAACAAATATTTCTGATATTACCCGTGCAACTGTCTATTACACAGGCTCGATTGCCAGCTTGACTACGACCACCCAGTTCGGCAGTCCTGTAGATAATCCTAATGGAGAATTCAATATCACAGGTTCCCAAACTTTAGGCACAGGAAATAACTACTTTTGGGTTCTCTACGATATCTCTGCATCCGCTATTGAAGGAAATGTTATCGATGCTGAATGCAATCAATTGACTGTCTCGGGCAATAACTACATACCAACAGATCCGGCACCTGCCTTAAACAGAGTCATCCGTGCTCCTCTAAACGGTGTATATACTATTGATCAATTCAGCTCAGATGATAGAAATTATCAATATTTCGGAACTGCTGTCGCTGAACTCAACTCCCTGGGCATCAGCTCTGCTGTAACTTTTAATGTATCTGCTAATCAAGAGTTTGCTTATGCCATAAACCCATCCCCAAACAATCAGGGTATTGTTTTGACAGCCTCCGGCACTGCAGACAAACCTATTACCTTCCAGAAATTTGGAACCGGTTCAAACCCAATCCTATTCTTTAATGGAACATCAGCCTCTAATGATATTGGTCTGTACTTTAATGGCTGCGATTATATAACCTTTGATGGAATAGATGTTTTTGACGGATCCAATCTCGATTATGGCTATTACTTACAGGGACCGGCAGGAAACAATTGTAATCATGTTACTATTAAAAATTGTTCTGTTGATATGTCTATTGATAACACAAATTCTAAAGCAATTTATGTTAACTCCGCCAACTCAACATCCTCCGCTAACGCTAATAATTATAACTGCTTCTATAATAATACTATACATGAATCTTATTACGGTTACTACTTCATAGGTAATTCTACTTTTCCCGATGTTGGTAATGAAATTGGAATATCAGACGGAATAAGTACCATCACTGATATAGCTGTTTCAGCAATTTACTTCAAAAATCAAACAAACATTAAGATCTTTGACAATAACATAAATTCAAATAGTCCAGTAGCAACATTTTACACAATTTATTGCAATTCCAGCTCAGGTTCCATTTATAATAATACTCTTAACAATTTGTACAGTGAAGCTTCCAATGCTGTTTATGGACTATTCTTAACTAATAATACTGACATCAATGTTTATAACAATACTATCAGCAATTATTCCAATTCTGCTTACAATATATATGGGATTTATCTTTCCAGCGGTATCACAAATAATATTTACAAAAACAAAATATCCTCAATTGCCTACACTGGAGGAACTTCTTTCACTGCACACGGCATTTATGTGGCGGGTGGAACAACAAATAACATATATAATAACTATATTTATGGAATCGATGCCTCCTACTCAACTAACAGTCTTATAGGCACCTCGGGTATTTATCTCAATGCCGGAGTTAATAACAATCTCTACTACAATACTGTGTATTTAAACTACTCCTCAACAGGTAGCTTCTCCAACTCCAGTGCTGCTTTATACTGCTCCTCTACTTCTACCAATATCGATCTTAGAAATAATATCTTTGTCAACAACGTAGATTTAGCTTCCAATACAGGTGCAAACTCCAAAGCAGCTGCAATTTATAGAAACAATGTCAGCTTCACTAACTTGAAAACATCATCTAATAATAATCTGTATTACGCAGGAGTACCAGGCCCAGAACACTATATTTTCTGCAGTGGTACAACCTATGACACTACCCTTGATCAATACAAAACCCGGGTAGCCACCAAAGATCAATTATCTGTTAGCGAAATGCCTCCGTTCACCAACCCTGTTTCCCCATACGACCTCCACTTGATAACCTGCTTTGACACCCAGATCGAAAAAGGAGCACTTCCTGTTACTGTTCCGCTTTCAATTACAGAAGATTATTATGGGACTCTCAGAAACTCTACAACTCCCGATATCGGTGCAGAAGAAGGAGATTTCGCTGTAACCGATACTTTACCTCCTGTCATCTCCTTTACTCAGTTATCCAATGCAACTTATACCTCCAACAGATCCTTAAATAATGTTACAATTACTGACCCCAATGGCATTGATAATGATCTGGCTAAAAATAAACCCAGACTATATTTCAAAAAGAAACATGAACTGAATGTTATTCCATCTGCTAACAACAGCACTCAAAACGGGTGGAAATATGTGAACTCAGGCAGTACTACTTCACCTTTTTCCTTCACTTTGGATAACAGTCTGCTAACGTCTCCAGCTGTCGCTGGCGATACACTTTTGTATTTTTTGATTGCTAAAGACCTTGCCCCCCTGCCTAATGTCGGTGCTAAGCCTTCCGCAGGCTTTACATATCTATGGTCTGCTGCTGATGGTATTGTTGTTACCCAGCCTCCATCCGATCCCTTTAGCTTTAGTATCATCCCCACTTTTTCCGGTACTAAACTTGTCGGTGGTGCTAATCCTGATTTTGCCTCTTTGGGTGAAGCCTTCAGTATCTTGGCCAATAATGAAATATCAGGTAATCTAACCCTGAGCATCGCAGGTGATCTAAACGAACCAGGTCCTCTTTATCTTTATTCTCCTATTTGTATTGGAGGCAACTTCAACATCACCATAAAACCTGCTCCAGGCGTTTACCCAACTATTACAGGTAACTGCAGCGGTGCACTGATCAATCTTATCAATGCCGATAACACCGTTATCGATGGATCAAACTCGATCAACGGCACATCCGTTGATATGACGATCAGAAATGTTCTTTCCTGGGGTAATGCCACTGTAGTAGCAGTGAATAACGGCTCCTCCGGTGTTACTATTAAGAATACCCGATTTAAAGGAAACATGGCTTATTGGGGATATGGCATTCATGTTTTAGGTGATAATAATGACAATCTGACTATTCAAAACAATCTAATCATGAAAACCAGTATTGGCATTTATGCTGCAGGAACCAGTGCTGCCATAAAAAATGATAACCTGCTTATTACCCAAAATACCTTTGGTGATGCAGTGGACTCACTTTCAATTGGCGAGAGAGGAATTGAATTGTCATATGCTAATCTTGCTTCTATATCAAAAAACACTATTTTCAACTTAAAACATTCAAGTACTCTTGCTGCTATATACCTTGGCACAAATGTTACTAATACTCATGTTTCAAAAAATAATATTCATGATCTGGGTAACAACGGAGCAGGTGCTTCTAATGGTAAGGGTGCAATTTATATTAATACCGGTAATACAGCTTCGAATATTACTATTGATAACAATGTGATTTACAGGATCTTTGGTTATAATCATCTCTCCAATGATGTTTATTGCGGTGCTGGAATCTTTTTAGATGGGAATATGGGCAGAATTAATCTGTACAACAATTCCATAAATCTGTCTGGATCTATTTCCTATTATTATCCAAGTATTACCGCTGCTGTCATACTTGCAACTTCTACTCTAACTAATGTAAATATAAAAAACAATATTTTCAAAAATACTATCATTCAAACCTCAGAAAATCCTGCAAGAGCTTATGCCATCTATTCTGTAAGTCCCTTAACAGCTTTTTCTGCCCTGGATTACAACGATTTCTATGTCTCCGGTAGTCAGGGTTGGCTGGCATATATTGGTTCAACTCCTATAAAATCTTCTCTTGACTCCCTGAGATCCTTTACTGGGGCAAACGCCCATTCCTTGTTTGCAAATCCCAATTTCTACGATGATCAAGACCTCAGACTCTTTTGCCAATCTCCTGCATACCATGCAGGTACACCTGTTGAAGGCTATCTTACCGACTTTCTCGAAGTACAAAGAAATGCCTCCACTCCTTCCATTGGTGCATATGAAGATTTATATGTTATTGATTTGCTGCCTCCCGTACTTTCATACAATAACCTGCCTGATACCTATTCGTTATCAAACAGAACTCTTTCCGATGTTATCATCACTGATGATTATTCAGGAGTGAACACTTCCTCCTTCAAACCTAGAATTTATTATAAGAAGACCTCTGATGAAAACACTTTTGGCATTAATGACACTACTGTTAGTGGCTGGAAATGGACTGAATCTGTCAATTTATCCTCTCCATTTACTTTCAATATTGACTACAATAAACTAAATACTCCAATCACAATTGCAGACCAAATTCAATACTTTGTCATTGCTCAGGATTTCAATACTCCCAACCCCAGAGTCAGCTCTTTTCCTCTGGAAGGATTCGTAGCTTCTTCTGTTTCCAATATTACTTCCGCTCCTACAAATCCTTCCCGGTACTCGATAATACCTTCAGTCAGTTCTTTTCCTTACCTCGTGGATTTTGAATCGTGGCCTCCGGCTCATTGGTCCATTACCGGTTCAAGATCTTGGGCTCAACAGCCCCTCTTGAATGGAAAGTGTGCTTTTACGAATAACTGGGGATGGCCCTCAGGCAATTATTCAGATATGACAACTCTCCCAATAAACCTCGCAAACCTGAATATCCCTTGCCTAAGTTTCGCTTGGTCACATTTGTTTGACCCGGATTACCCCAACGACTCCCTCATTGTTTATATCTCAACAGACAGCCTGACCTGGACATCCATCTGGGCTAAAGGTTCTATAGAGCTGCAATCTAACGACGGAGCAAATAGCACCAGTCCGGGCTCTTTCCTTTATTCCAACATTGACCTCAGTAATTATCAAGAGATGACTATTTATGTAAAATTGCGGGGAATTTCCGGTTTTGGTCCGAACCTCTTTTTAGATGATTTCGTAATAAAAGAGAGACCAACTCTTGATATTGTAAACTTGGCTGTTTCTCTGAATAATTATGGTCAAATTCAACTGAACTGGACACCTGTCTCATATGCCAATTCCTACAAAATATATTCAACATTCGATCCTACAGCTGATTTCTCTACATGGACTCTCCTCACTTCTATTTCAGAAACTCAATATGTTGTTACAAATACTGCAACAAAACAATTCTTCGTCGTTATAGCCTCAACTGATTCAACTCCTTTATATGTGCCAGCTTCGGGAAACAAATCTAACAGCCACAAACTCTCCCCTATTGATCTACCTCCCTTTAAATCCACAAAAGTAAACTAATAGAACACAATCCCACGAAATATATTAC
>CAYQPF010000101.1:5204-17674 GCA_964419225.1 uncultured Candidatus Cloacimonadota bacterium
AAACAAATGCAACAGCCACCAACCCCCCCCTCTTGGTCTACCTCCCTTTACATCCACAAAAGTAAACCCTAAAAAACATTAACGTATATTCGCGTCGGGCTGTCTTTCTTCCACACCCAACTGTGGTAGAAACAGCCGTCAAACTGGCTTCTCTCCTTTTGCTCTCTCTCCTCACACGGGAGAGGCCGGGGGTAAGTTTCTCCCTCACGTCTCTATAGTCCATTTAGTCCATCCTGTCCATTTTACTGATGAAACCTGAAACCTGACTACTGACACCTAAGTATTTGCCTGCGGGTTTTAATATTTCTCCCACTGACACCTGACGACTGATGCCTGATGACTATTCTCCAGTCTGTAAAAGTCCGTGTTCGTCTGTGTTTCATTAGCTTTCCCTCTCCACTGCCCCCTGCCGACTGCCTACTGCTCACTGATTACCCTTGTAAGTCCCAACTGATTATGTCAGATAATTATGACAAAATTCCCATTCAAGACCCATTGCCTGAAAATACCTAATCCTCTGTTAATAAATACTCTACAATTTTATTCCTACGTTGGCACCGTTTGTGCATTAATATAATCAATAAACTTAAAAAAGGTATTCATATGAGAAAGATTTTATTTGTCCTTGCTTTACTCTTAGGAACTCTCGCCTTAACCGCCCAACCTGTTATTTTAAGTAATGCGACTAAAGAGAATGGAACTCCCTTATGCGGCACATATACTATCAATTCTGCCGGTTCTGGTTCCAGAAATTATACCGACTTCCTTACTGCTGTCAATGAACTCAATCTCCTGGGTATATCCGGTCCCGTCACTTTCGACGTGACCGCCGGGCAAATCTTTAATTATCCTGTTATAGCTTCAACAAATCCAGCTATCGTGACTCCCAATAAATTTGGTATAATCATTACCGCGACAGGGACCTTGGACAATCCTGTTATTTTCCGTAAAGCTGGGAACGGAGCTAATCCTGTTCTGAATTTTACCGGCAGCTCAGAAAGCATGGATATAGGAGTATTACTCTGGGATTGCGATTATACTACTTTGGACGGAATCGATGTCTATGATGCAGGAACTTCCAACCTTGATTTTGGGTACTATTTAAAAGGCTCATATTCAAAAAAGATTAATTACATTACCATCAAAAACTGCACTGTTGACCTTACTCCAACCAGTTGGGGATCTACTGGAATAAAGGGCTCAAACATCAAAAATTGCCATTTTTACAGTAATACCGTTCAGAATTCCAATACAGGTTATCTTTTCTTTGACGGTCAGAGCAATGAAATAGGTTCATTAGATGGGATAAGTACAATAACTAATATTGAAAATACTGCTCTCATGATGTTTGATCAAATAGACTTAAAAATATGCAATAATATTATCAGTAATATTTTCCTTACTAGTTCTTCTTCCGGAATGTCAATAAGTGGCATTGAACTTCAAAATTGTGATGCAGAAATTTTTAATAACAGCATCAGTAATATAACTGGAGTTAATACTTATGTATGTGGCATCAATTCAAGGATTAGTCCTTTATTAAATATCCACGATAACACAATTTATAATCTTTCCTGTGATTTTAGTGTTCAAGGTATTTATATTACAGGTGGCAACAACATCAATATCTACAAAAACAAAATACACAACTTGGCACTACTATACGGGACCAATTTCAGAAGTGTTCAGGGAATTTCTCTTCAAGGTAGTACTACCAATAATATCTATAATAACTATATCTATGATCTCAAAGCACCAAATGCTTATTTTACGCCTCCAGTTTCCTGGGAATATTTTCCCGGCAATGTAATCGGTATGTATCTATCTTCAGGGATAACAAACAATATCTATAATAATACTGTTTTTTTAAATTATGCTCCTACCGGAAACAATCCAAATTTCAGTACTGCCTTTTACAGCACTGCCAATGCGATTTCCATTGACCTGAGAAACAATATCTTCTTGAACATGGTTGATCTTTCCGGGAATTCATCACCTCACTCCAAAGCTGTCGCCACTATCAGAAACAATACCGGATTCAATAATTACAGCAACACATCAAATAATAACCTATACTATGCCGGTACTCCTGGTGCAAAACATTATATCTGCTTCGATGGAACAAATGCCGATACAACTCTTGCTCAATATAAGGCACACATAGCCACCAAAGATCAAAAATCTGTCACAGAACTCCCTCCCTTTATCAATATCACCTCTTTGCCTTATGATATGCACCTCTCTACCACAATTCCCACCCAGATCGAAAATGGAGGTACTCCCATTACTTCTCCTTTTGCTGTTACTGATGATTTTTATGGAACTCTCAGAAATACTTTAACCCCCGATATCGGAGCAGAAGAAGGAAACTTCACAGAATACACAATCCCAACTCCCCTTTTAAATATTACCTTGAACAGCGATGGAAATATTCAACTCTCCTGGCCTCCCATTCCCGGTGCCAATTCCTACAAAATTTATGCTTCCGATGATCCAAACAATATCGTTCTCTCTATAAATCTTCTTTCAACCCAAGCCGGAACTCAATACTTAGATTCAACTCCTGAAACCAATAAATTCTACACCGTTGTCGCATCTACTGATGCTGTCTCCAGAACAATTACTCCTGTTCTGAAAAATACTACAAAAACAATGAAAGGAAACTAAATGAAGGTATTAATATGAAAAAAGTTATATTCACAATCCTCTTCGTTATTGCAACTCTGAGCTTAACTGCTCAAACTGTTACTATCGGAACCGGTACTTTTACTTCGATTTATCCTTTTGCAAGTTATCGCATGGATGCAAGAACCCAAATCCTCTATACAGCTGCAGAACTTACAGCTTCAGGGGCTTATGCAGGTAATATCACCTCTATTGATTTCAAATTTTCATCTGCTCCTTCCACACAAGTCCTTAACGGTTTTCTGATCCGCATGAAAAACACTTCGGCAAGCTCTCTGACAGCTTTTGATAATAATGGATTGAATCAGTGTCTCAGTACTTCATATACTCCCCCGGCTATTGGTTGGCAAACGATAAATCTAACCAGTCCTTTTTCCTGGAATGGAACGAGTAATGTCTTAATAGATGTCGCTTATGATAATGAAACCAGCTCCTCAAACAGTGTGATTTATGCATCTTATAATCCGGGCAAAACTTGGGCTGAAACTGGACACTCTTCAGGTCAAAATCTCTATTCAAATACTTATGGAACTACTCAGAATTACAGACCTAATATTCAACTGCACTTTGATCCTACACCCATGTCGTATTCCTCTTCCACCTGTACTCAGCCCTCTACTGATGTGCTGCCGATAGGTTCATCCGGTAACAGCGTTCTGCTTCTCAATGTAGTGATAACCGGTTCCGTATCACCCTTAACTTTAACTCAGTTAAATCTTAGTACAAACGGCTCAACTTCTCCTGCCGACATTACTGCAGCAAAGGTTTATTATACAGGGTCAAGCAATACTTTATCTACCAACGCACAATTCGGTTCAACTGTAACTAATCCAGTTGGGGCTTACTATGTTTCCGGAACTCAGAACTTAATTTACGGAAATAATTACTTCTGGGTTCTCTATGATATTTCTACGTACGCAGTTCCAGAAGATCTAATTGATGCAGAATGCACCCAGATCACAGTTTCCGGCTCTAATTTTATTCCCTCAATAACTGCTCCTGCAGGAAACAGAGCAATAAAAGCTCCCTTCATTGGCACTTATACTATTAATTCGGCTGGATCTGGTAATAGAAACTTTACTGATTTCCGTTCGGCAGTTAATGAACTTAATATTGTAGGGCTTAGTGGTCCTGTCACCTTTGATGTGGCTGCTGATCAAATCTTTAACTATACTGTTGCTGCTTCAACAAATCCTGCTATCGTGACTCCATATTTATTTGGCATAATCATTACAGTGACAGGTACGGCAGATAACCCTATTATTTTCCGTAAAACTGGTAATGGTGCCAATCCTGTTCTGAATTTCACCGGTAGTGATGTAAGCTACGATATCGGGTTATTACTCGTGGGTAGTGATTATATTACCTTTGATGGAATCGATGTCCATGATATAGGCACGTCTGACGCAAATTGTCTTTATTATGGTTTCTATATTAACGGCTCAAACACAAATTATTGTAATAATATTACCATTAAGAACTGTACTGTTGATCTGACTAAAAACAATGGAGTTTCCATTGGGATCTGTACAACTTACAGCAGTTATTGTCATTTTTACAGCAATACAATTTTAGATGCCAAAGTGGGTTATATCTGTAATTATGGTGTGAGTAACGAACTAGGTACAAATACTATTACTAATATTGCTAATACAGCTCTATACATGAGTAATCAAACAGATCTAAAAATACTCAATAATACAATCATTAATGTTGTACTTGCAGACTATGCTTCAAGTGGGTCTATTTGTGGTATGGAAATTCAGAATAGTACCGCCGAAGTATCTAACAATACAATCAGCGGTGTAGGTGTAATTGCAGGTAGCAGTACTGCTAGCGTTTATGGTATCATTTCCAGGAATAACACTTTTATTAATATTCATGATAACACGATTAATGATCTTTTCTGTAATTTCTACAATCTTCAAGGAATTTTTGTTAGTGGAGGAAACACCATTAATATTTACAAAAACAAAATTTTCGGTTTAGTTCATTCCGGGTTCGGTTCCCGCAGCGTTCAGGGTATTTCAATTCAAGGCAGCACAACCAATAATATCTATAACAACTATATCTATGATCTTAAGGCACCAAATGCTTCCAGTAATCATGAAATTCCCAGCGAATATTTTACCTACAATGCTGTCGGTATTTATCTCTTTTCTGGAATTACAAACAATATTTATAATAACACTGTTTTATTAAACTATGCTCCTACCGGAATCAATCCAAATTTCAGTGCTGCTTTGTACAGCACAGCCAATTCGACTACCATTGATCTTAGAAACAATATCTTCGTGAACATGGTTGATCTCTCTGGCAACTCCTCACCCTATTCCAAAGCAGTTGCCACTTCTAGAAATAATACCGGGTTCAGCAATTACAGTCCAAACTCAAATAATAACCTCTATTATGCCGGCATTCCTGGTGCAAAACATTATATTTGCAATAATGGAACAATCTGTGATACGACACTTGCTCAATACAAAGCACACATAGCAACCAAAGATCAAAACTCCTTCACTGAAATCCCCCCTTTTATTAACACATCTACTCTGCCTTATGATCTGCACCTTTCCTCCTCAATTCCTACCCGGATCGAAGCTGAAGGTAATCCCGTTACTACTCCTTTTGCTGTTATTGATGATTATTATGGAACTCTCAGAAATACTACAACCCCAGATGTAGGTGCTGAAGAAGGTGATTTCATAGACATTGATAATTCTGCCATGTCGTTTGCTTCTGCTACATGCATTCAGCCCTCAACAGAATTTGTCTTGGTTAATTCCCTCAATAACAACGTGCTTTTAGTTAATGTTGTAACAACCGGCTCTACCAATCCGTTAGTTTTAAACCAATTTCGTTTAAGTACAAATGGTTCTACTTCTGACTCTGATATTTCTGCTGCCAAAATTTATTATACCGGAGATAGCAACATCTTTGCTGATGATTTCCAGTTCGGCTCCGTCTTTCCTAACCCCAATGGTATTTTTAGTATTACAGGTTCCCAAATGCTGAACTACGGGAATAATTACTTTTGGGTTGTCTATAATGTGTCAGCTTCTGCTGTTGCCGGACATTTTGTTGATGCAGAATGTAGTCAAATCACGGTTGCAGGTAATCTCTTTATTCCAAGTGTTACCGCTCCTGCTGGAATCAGAGAGATCAAAGACCGTTTAAGCGGGGTATATACAATTAATTCCAACGGCTCAGGAGAAAGAAATTATCCTGATTTTGCATCTGCAGTAAACGAACTCAATCTCTTAGGTATTAGCGGTCCTGTTACTTATGATGTTACTGCTGGACAAATTTTCAACTATACCATCGCACCTGCACCTAATAATTATGGACTAAAAATCATGGTAAATAGCAGTGCCGATAATCCCGTCACCTTCAGGAAATCAGGTACTGGAGCTAATCCTGCCCTTCATTTCATTGGCACTTCTCATGCCCGTGATATTGCTGTTTACCTCTGCAGCAGTAATTATCTTACTTTTGATGGAATTGATATCTATGATGCCGGTACTTCTGATGATAATTTCCTGGACTTAGGCTATTACCTGGGAGGAATTGATAATTGTAGTCATATTACAATTCAAAACTGTGCTGTTGATCTGACCAAAACAAATATAAATTCCATAGCTGTCAGTATTGAATCCCTTTATACACAAGAAGCCGGTGCTGGCAGTAATTATAATTTCTTCTACAATAACACTATTCGAAACGCATATTACGGCTATTCTTTCTCAGGGTCTTCCTTAAATCCTGATATCGGTAATGAAATAGGCACCAGTGGAGGTATCAGTACTATTTCCAATATTTCTTGTTCTGCTATTAATATGGTTTATCAGACAAGCCTCAGAATTTTCAACAATACTATTAGTGATGTTTCCCCCTGTTATGAAGGAGCTGTTTGGGTCTTGAGTGGTATCTACTGTGTCAGTGGCTCCGCCGATATTTTTAACAACACTATCACTGGGTTATCAAATACTACTTATAAAACTCATGGGATCTATGCAACTTCTAATTCCATTATAAATATCTACGGGAATGATCTCAACTCCTTTACTAGCTCTAATATGACAGTTCAAGGCATTACTGTTGATCATTGTACTACTGCAAATATCTATAAAAATAGAATATCGAATATAGCTTCAACAGGTATCATTTCAATAGTTCTTGGCATTTCTATCTTTGATGGAACAACTTCAAATATCTATAATAATTATATTTATGATCTCCGGACCCCGGTCTCAACAATTTCCCGGGTTGCGGCTTCAGGTATTCATATTTTGGCTGGTGGAACAAGTAATATTTTTAATAATACGGTTTATTTGAACTATGCCTCCACGGGCTCAGGTATGAATTCCAGTGCAGCCATAACTTTTATGAACTATCCTGCAATCATTAACATGATTAACAATATCTTCGTAAATATGGTTGACTTGTCAGCTAATTCTTCCCCAGCTTCCCAAGCCATGGTGCTTTATGGATATCTTATTAACGCTGGAAATTATAGCACCACCACAAATAATAATCTCTACTATGCCGGGACACCTGGTAACAGACACTATATTTATGTTAGCAAGACATACATGGATACTCTCTATATTTTAACCTTGGAACAATTTAAAGCTGGTTATCCTGCAAAGGATCAAAACTCTGTTACTGAACTTCCTCCCTTCATTAACACCTCTACTCTTCCTTATGATCTGCACCTTTCTACCACAATCCCCACTCAGATCGAAAATGGAGGTACTCCCATAACTTCACCATTTGCCCTTACAGATGATTTCTATGGAACTCCCAGAAATGCTACAACCCCGGATATTGGAGCAGAAGAAATAGAATACACCATTCCTGCTCCGCTTCTAAATATTACCTTAAATGGTGATGGGAATATCCAACTCTCCTGGATTCCCGTTCCCGGTGCCAATTCCTACAAAATCTATGCCTCCAATACTCCGTATAATATCGTTCAACTTGCCAACCAGCTTTCAACCCAATCCGGAACTCAATACTTAGATTCAACTCCTGGAACCAAAAAATTCTACACCGTTGTCGCCTCAACTGATGCTGTAACCAGATCAAATACTCCTATTCTGAAAAATACTACAAAAACAATGAAAGGAAACTAAATGAAGGTATTAATATGAAAAAAGTTATATTCACAATCCTCTTCGTTATTGCAACTCTGAGCTTAACTGCTCAAACTGTTACTATCGGAACCGGTACTTTTACTTCGATTTATCCTTTTGCAAGTTATCGCATGGATGCAAGAACCCAAATCCTCTATACAGCTGCAGAACTTACAGCTTCAGGGGCTTATGCAGGTAATATTACCTCTATTGCCTTCAAATTTTCATCAACTCCTTCCTCACAAGTTCTTAACGGTTTTCTAATCCGTATGAAAAACACATCGGTTAGTTCTCTCACAACTTTTGACAATACCGGACTTTCTCAGTGTCTCAATACTTCATATACTCCCTCTGGTATTGACTGGCAAACTATTAATCTAACCAGACCTTTTACATGGGATGGTACCAGTAATTTATTAATTGATGTCGCATATGATAATGAAACAGGCTCCTCAAACAGTGTTGTTTATGCAACTAATAATCCTGGCAAAACTTTTGCAGTCACTGGAAATTCTTCAGGTGAAAATCTCTATACAACTACATATGGGACTTCACAGAATTACAGACCAAATATGCGATTGAGCTTTGATTATACTCCCATGACCTATGCATCTTCCACTTGCACTCAGCCTTCCTATGATACATTACCGGTTGGTTCATCTCTAAACAGTATTCTACTGCTCAATGTAGTGATAACCGGTTCCGTATCACCCTTAACTTTAACCCAGCTAAATCTTAGTACTAATGGTTCAACATCTACAACAGATATTACTGCAGTTAAAGTTTATTATACCGGTTCAAACAATGCATTATCTACCAGTGTTCAATTCGGTTCAGTTGTTACAAACCCAAATAGTTACTTCAATGTTTCTGGTACTCAAAACTTAATTTACGGCGATAATTACTTCTGGGTTCTCTATGACATTTCCACATCTGCTATCCCTGGTGATCTAATTGACGCTGAATGCAACCAGATCACAGTTTCAGATTCTATTTATATTCCTCAAATAACCGCTCCTACAGGAAACAGATTAATAAAAGCTCCTTTCAATGGCATTTATTCTATAAATTCAAATGGATCAGGTGATAGAAACTTTACTGATTTCCGTTCGGCAGTTAATGCACTTAATATTGTAGGGCTTAGTGGTCCTGTCACCTTTGATGTGGCTGCCGGGCAAATCTTCAACTATACGATTAATCCTGCTCCCAACAACTATGGTGTCAAAATAACTGCAACAGGAACCGCTCAAAATCCCATTATATTCAGAAAATCAGGCACTGGCTCAAACCCTTTACTCAATTTTACAGGATCCCCTGATTATAGCAATATTGGCGTTTATTTCTACGGTTGTGACTATGTAACCTTTGACGCAATAGATGTCAATGATGCAGGTACATCTTATACTGATTATCTGGACTTCGGATATTATTTGTGTGGCTCTTCAGGTAACTATTGCAACTATATTACTATTCAAAACAGTACCGTTGATCTAAACAAAAATAATTGGTACTCAGCTGCTGTTTATGAATCTGGAGGCGGTTATAATCATTTCTACAACAATACAATTCGGGATGCAAATTTCGGTTATTCTCTCTCTTATAGTTTTGGTAATGAGATCGGGACTACAGACGGTATTAGCACTATTACAGATATAGCACTTTTGCCTGTCAATCTGATTTCTCAAACAGGTCTCAAAATATTCAACAACAATATCACTAATATTGCTCCTGTCTCTTCAACAATAATAAGTTTACCTGTATGCGGAATTTATGGTCAAGATTGTTCTGCTGATATATATAATAATACTATTAGTGGGATCAATGGGGATGTCAGACAAAAGCCTGTTGCTGGAATATATTTAAATGGAAATAACACTACATCTGTAAATATTTTTGGGAATTCCATCAGCAATCTCACCAATAATTACAGCGATATTACTGGCATCTTTGTTTCCAG
This sequence comes from uncultured Candidatus Cloacimonadota bacterium, assembly GCA_964419225.1. Lineage (GTDB taxonomy): Bacteria > Cloacimonadota > Cloacimonadia > Cloacimonadales > CAYQPF01 > CAYQPF01. Next base: position 14,982 of record CAYQPF010000101.1, read on the forward strand.
AGAAATTACCACCAACATTTATAATAATGTAATTCATGATTTAACCCACACAGGTTCCGGTTGTAATTGGGTTACGGGTATTTATATTTCTGGTGGCATTACTAACAATATCTATAATAACTATTTATATGATCTTAATGCTCCATCCGCATATAGTATCTCTGATTTTTCCTGGGAATATGTGCCTGCAGTTACAAAAGGCATTTGTCTCATAGAGGGTACAATAAATAATGTATATAACTATATATATAATAATACTGTGTACATAGATTATGATGCAATTGGAACCGGCATGAATTCCAGTGCTGCCTTTTACAGCACAGCCAATCCGATTTCCATTGACCTCAGAAATAATATCTTCGTGAATATGGTTGATCTCTCTGGTAATTCTTCACCTGATTCCAAAGCTGTCGCCACTATCAGAAACAATACCGGATTCAATAATTACAGCAACACATCAAATAATAACCTATACTATGCCGGTACTCCTGGTGCAAAACATTATATCTGCTTCGATGGAACAAATGCCGATACAACTCTTGCTCAATATAAGGCACACATAGCCACCAAAGATCAAAAATCTGTCACAGAACTCCCTCCCTTTATCAATATCACCTCTTTGCCTTATGATATGCACCTCTCTACCACAATTCCCACCCAGATCGAAAATGGAGGTACTCCCATTACTTCTCCTTTTGCTGTTACTGATGATTTTTATGGAACTCTCAGAAATACTTTAACCCCCGATATCGGAGCAGAAGAAGGAAACTTCACGGAATACACTATTCCATCTCCACTTGTAGAAATCACCCTGAACAGTGCTGGTAACGTTCAACTCTCCTGGCCTCCTGTCCCTGGTGCCAATTCCTACAAGATCTATGCCTCCAATACTCCGGATAATATCGTTCAACCGGCAAATCTACTGTCAACCCAGTCTGGAACTCAATACTTAGATTCAGCAACAGCAACCAATAAATTCTATGCTGTTGTCGCATCTACTGATCCAGTTCCGGTAGAAGCTCCTCTACTGAGAAAAGTTACTAACACTCAAAAACAAACCCGGCTTGTGCAGTAGATAACAGATTGATGTAGGGGCAGACCTGTGTGTCTGCCCAATGGAATTTTCCATCCTCGATTTGCGATGGCATATTCTTAAATATTTCGAACAAACCCAGAGATTAATCTGTTCACCAAGAGCTTTTGTACGTCCTTCCCTTCATAAGGGAAAGAGAAAAGGATGGGTTTGACCCACTGACACCTGACACCTGAAACCTGACGCCTGTTCTCGGGGGTGAGTTATTCCATTGGGAACTGCAGACATCTTGTCTGCACAAATACTGACATTTTTTCTTACAGCAGCGTCATCTCCCCAAAGCGTGTCCTCTCTTTCACTCCCTTCCCTTATTAAAACGACATTCACTCCCCTCTCTTCTCAAGAGAGGGGTCGGGGGTGAGTTTCTCTCTTTCGTCCCTATAGTCCATCCTGTCTATCCTGTGCATCCCTGTTAAATAATTCTCTAATCCCGCCTTCTACATAAAAAAAGGTACAAGCCGGAAACCCGTCTTGTACCTCAGAAATTTAAGTAGAATCTTATTTCTTTTCTTCTTCTTTTACTTCTTCTGCGTCGTCACCTTCAAATTCTTCATCGTCGAATTCTTCATCGTCTTCATCATCTTCGCTGGCAAACAATTCGTCAAAAGCTTCGGCTACTTTATCAAATTCAACATCATTTTCAACATTGATTATCTCGAAGCCGTCGTCATATTCTTTATATCCATAGATATAGTATTCATCTTTTCCCATGGGTAATAAAGCTATGTATTCCTTACCATCAATTTCTAATGTAGAAAGAATTTCGCATTCAACTATGGTTCCATCTTCTAATTCCAGATCAATCTTATTGTTTTCGGCAAATTCATCCTCACAATGGCAACCTGTTCCGCAAGTATCTGTTTTGCAGTCTGACATAATAATCTCCTTTTCTTTATTTATCTCATTTATTACCGAATATGATAATAAATAAGGCATCAAAGCCAAGATATTTTTTCGGCATATCTTGACAAACTGTATTTTACTTTTTCGTAATAATTTCCTTAAATCTCACCAAAGTCTGTAAAGCCTCCATAGGCGTAAGGTTATTAATATCAAGCTCTTCAAGCTCTTCTTCCAACTCACTGATTTTTTGAGAATCTCCTTCCTGCTGCTCTATAATTATACTGAAAATATCCAATTGTTCACTGTCTTTGTTAAGCTGTTTCTTCAATCTGGAGGATAATCCCTGCGGACTTATCTCCAACTCTTCCAGATTCTTCAAGATCTGTTTCGCCCTCCGGATTACCTTATCCGGCACTCCTGCCAGTCTCGCTACCTGAATACCGTAACTCTGATCTGCACTGCCCCGCTCTATCTTTCTCAGAAAGATCATCTTATCATTCCATTCTTTTACCAATATATTATAGTTCTTTACTCCCGGAAGTAAATTCTCCAACTCCTTCGACTCATGATAATGTGTGGCAAACAAAGTCTTTGCCTTCAAATTGGCATTATTATGGATATATTCCACTATCGACCACGCCAGGCTAAGCCCATCAAATGTACTCGTCCCTCTGACAATCTCGTCCAGCAAAATCAAAGTATCCGGCGTCGCAGAATTAAGAATATTCGCTGTTTCGATCATTTCCACTAAAAATGT